>JBJKTB010000419.1:0-14950 GCA_046703345.1 Ignavibacteriaceae bacterium | reverse complement strand
CTTCAAGAGCTCTTAAAGCAGAACCCTTTATAATCGGTATCTCGTCGCCCGGGAACTCGTATGAGTTAAGAAGGTCTCTTAATTCAACTTCAACCAGCTCTATAAGTTCCGGATCGTCAACCATATCAACTTTGTTCATGAATACAACGATTCTCGGCACGCCTACCTGGCGGGCAAGAAGAATGTGCTCTCTTGTCTGAGGCATAGGACCGTCGGTAGCGGCTACAACAAGTATAGCTCCGTCCATCTGGGCGGCACCGGTGATCATGTTCTTTACATAGTCGGCGTGGCCGGGGCAGTCTACGTGAGCATAGTGTCTTGTCGCTGTTGAATACTCTACGTGCGCCGTTGCTATAGTAATACCTCTTTCTCTTTCTTCGGGAGCGTTATCAATACTGTCGAATGTTCTTACTTCTGATAAGCCCTTCTTTGCGAGAGCCATGGTGATGGCAGCTGTTAAGGTAGTTTTACCGTGATCTACGTGACCGATTGTACCTACGTTAACGTGAGGTTTACTCCTATCAAATTTTTCTTTTGCCATCTAATTCTCCTTTAATATTTTCTTTTAATAATAATCGTTTTATTAAGTAGTTATTGCCGATTTCTTGCCTAAAGATTTTTCGGCTATTTCTTCAGCGATGCTCTTCGGAACTTCAGAGTAATGTGCGAATTGCATTGTGTAAATAGCCCGTCCCTGGGTCATCGATCTTAAAATCGTTGCGTAACCGAACATCTCTGCCAGAGGCACAGTAGCTTTAATCACCTGCGCGTCTTTTCTTGCCGAAAAGCCCTCTATCTTGCCTCTGCGCGAATTCAAATCACCCATTACATCGCCTAAATATTCTTCAGGAGTAACAACTTCAACATCCATTATCGGCTCTAAAAGTATGGGCTTAGCTTTCCTAGCTCCTTCTTTGAACGCCATGGATCCGGCAACCTTGAACGACAATTCGTCGGAGTCAACATCATGGTATGATCCGTCGTACAGCTTCGCCTTGATATCTACTACCGGGAATCCCGCTACAACTCCGTTCCTCATTGCTTCCGCTATACCGTGAGATACCGCGGGAATGTATTCTTTAGGAACTACACCGCCTACGATGGCGTTAATAAACTCAAATCCTTTACCGGGCTCGTTGGGACCAAGCTCGATCCAAACGTGTCCAAACTTACCGCGGCCGCCCGACTGCTTAACAAACTTGCCTTCGGCGTTTACTGTCTGCGTAATTGTTTCGCGGTATGCTACCTGAGGCTTGCCTACGTTAGCTTCAACCTTAAACTCGCGTTTCATTCTGTCAACCAAAATCTCAAGGTGAAGCTCGCCCATTCCGCTTATCAAAGTCTGACCGGTATCTTCGTCAACTTTAACTTTGAATGTAGGATCCTCGTCAGAAAGCTTAACAAGAGCATCAGAAAGTTTATCCTGGTCAGCTTTCGTTTTTGGCTCGATAGCAATCTGTATAACGGGCTCTGGAAATACTATCTTCTCCAGCATTACCGCGTCCTGCTCGTCGCATAGCGTGTCGCCGGTCTTTGTAAATTTCAAACCGACCGCCGCAGCGATATCGCCGGCCTTTACTTCGTCAATCTCTTCTCTGTGGTTGGCGTGCATCTGAAGAAGACGGCTTATTCTTTCCTTCTTTCCGCTTACCGCGTTGTAAGTATAAGAGCCGGCCTTAAGTGAACCTGTATAAACCCTAAAGAAGGTAAGCTTGCCTACGTAAGGGTCGTTCATAATCTTAAACGCTAACGCCGTAAATTTCTCGTTCTCATCGATCTTTCTTTTAACAAGATCGTTAATTCCTATATGATGCGCCTCAATCTCTTTTGTGTCAAGGGGAGAAGGCAGAAAATCTACAACCGAATCAAGAAGCTTCTGAACGCCTTTGTTCTTGAAAGCCGATCCGCAGAGAACAGGGATAATCGAAAGGTCAATAGTGGCCTTTCTCAACACGGTCTTAATTTCGGTTTCGGTAATTTCTTTGCCTTCAAGGTATTTCTCAAGCAGAGTATCGTCGATGTCCGAAACCGCTTCCAGCATTTCCGTACGGTATTTGCTGGCGGTTTCCATTAAATCCTCTGGAATCTCAAACTCGTCGTAAGTAGCTCCGAAAGTTTCCTCGTGGTACATTCTCGCTTTGAACGTTATCAAGTCGATAACGCCGGAGAACATATCTCCTTCACCTATAGGAAGATTGATAGGTATTGCGTTTGCTCCCAGTCTGTCCTTCATCATCTGAAGAGCATTGTAGAAGTCGGCGCCGGTTCTGTCCATCTTGTTGATAAAAGCTATTCTCGGTACGCGGTACTTATCGGCTTGTCTCCAAACAGTCTCCGACTGAGGCTCAACTCCGCCAACAGCGCAGAAAAGGGCTACAGCTCCGTCAAGCACTCTCAGGGATCTCTCAACCTCTACAGTAAAATCAACGTGTCCGGGAGTATCGATAATATTTATCTGGTGATTATCCCAAAAACATGTTGTAGCAGCACTCGTTATAGTTATACCGCGTTCTTTCTCCTGTTCCATCCAGTCCATGGTTGCCGCACCGTCGTGTACTTCTCCTATTCTGTGCAGCTTACCTGTATAAAATAGAATACGCTCGGTAGTTGTTGTTTTACCGGCGTCGATGTGAGCCATAATTCCAATGTTTCTAACTTTATCTATCGAATGTTTCTGTGCCATACTAGTATCTGTTTCTCTCCATTCCTGCTTTGTTTATTACCACTTAAAGTGAGCGAATGCTTTGTTCGCTTCAGCCATCTTATGTGTATCTTCTTTTTTCTTGACGGCGGAACCTTCGTTGTTTGAAGCCGCGATCAGCTCTGCCGCGAGCTTCAATGCCATTGATTTATCGTTTCTTGACCTTGCGTATGTCTTTATCCATCTCATTGCAAGTGCGGTTCTTCTTTCCGGCCTTACTTCAGTAGGCACCTGATAGGTAGCTCCGCCGACTCTGCGGCTTCTTACCTCTATCACAGGCTGAACGTTGCCTATCGCCTTCTTAAATACGTCGAGACCGGGCTTCTTTGTCCTGTCTTCAATTACTTCGAAAGCTTTGTAAACAACTCCTCTTGCCTTCGACTTCTTACCGTCGTACATGATGGAATTAATAAATCTGGCAACCAAAACGTCATTAAATTTTGGATCCGGCTTAAGTAATGTTTTTTCTGCTCTTTTCTTTCTCATATCTCTTATTTAGCCTTTGGTTTTTTTGCGCCGTATTTTGATCTGGCCTTTTTTCTGTCCTCTACACCGCTTGTGTCCAATGTTCCTCTTATAATGTGATAACGGACACCGGGTAAGTCTTTTACCCTTCCGCCTCTTATAAGAACTATCGAGTGCTCCTGCAAGTTATGTCCCTCTCCGGGAATGTATGCAGTTACTTCGATGTTGTTGGTCAGCCTTACTCTGGCTACTTTTCTTAATGCGGAATTCGGCTTTTTAGGAGTGGAGGTGTATACCCTTGTACATACCCCTCTCTTTTGGGGACAAGCATCAAGCGCGGGGGCTTTCTTTTTCGCTAAAATCTGAACCCGGCCTTTCCTAACTAACTGATTTATTGTGGGCACGTATATAACTCCTAACTTAATAAATCCTAAAAATTTTAAGACTCCTAATATAGACTATATGCCAAATTTTGTCAAGAAATAGTGTAAATATTTTTGTTTTTTTTGACCTATAGGGCAAAAAAATCCGGCTAAACTTAAAGTCAGCCGGATTTTTTACTTATAATTTAATTAGCTTGCACTTCTTGTTCTTCTTTTTTCTCTTCCACAACCTCTTCGGCCGCAAGAACTATGCTGCGGTATTTCTTCAATCCGGTTCCTGCCGGTATCAGATGCCCCATAACAACGTTCTCTTTTAAGCCGAGCAGTTTGTCAACTTTTGCTTCAGTTGCTGCGTTCGCAAGAACTTTCGTGGTTTCCTGGAAGGACGCCGCCGAAATGAAGCTTTCAGTAGACAATGCAGCTTGTGTGATGCCTAAAAGCACATGCTCAAATGTGGCAGGCTCTGCATCCCTGGCAACAATTGCCTTCTTGCTCTTCTTCTTAAGATCAGCGTTCGCTTCTCTGAACTTGCTCCTTGAAATAATCTGCCCGTCTTTGTATCTGGAATCGCCCTTGTCTTCTATGCGTACCATTGCAACAATTTTGTTGTTCTCTTCAATAAAGTCGTTTCTGTCAACTACGTCTTCCTCAAGGAACTTCGTGTCGCCGGGAGATACTATTTTAATCTTCTGAAGCATCTGCCTTACTATTACTTCAATGTGCTTGTCGTTTATCTTTACGCCCTGCAGACGATATACGTCCTGAATTTCGTTTACAAGGTATTCCTGAACGGCGCTGGTTCCTTTGATCTTCAGAATATCATGCGGATTGATAGGACCGTCGGTAATTTTTTCGCCGGCAGGTATCTCATCGCCTTCCTGCACTAGAACGTGCTTTCCTAAAGGAACATTGTACTTCTTCTCGTCAGATTTATCCGGAGCTATAACAATAATTTCTCTGGAACCTTTCTTCCTGTTTCCGAACTTAACGGTACCTTCGATCTCAGATACGATTGCAGTTTCCTGCGGACTTCTGGCCTCAAAGAGTTCGGTTACTCTTGGAAGACCGCCGGTGATATCACGGCTCTTGCTCTGCTGTTTCGAAATCTTCGCAAGAATAGTACCGCCCGGAATAGACTCTCCTTCGTCTACCGATAAGTATGCTCTCGTAGGAATGTTGAAAGATTTCTTAGTACCGTCCTCGCCTTCTATTAAGATGCTGGGGGTAAGGTTCTTGTCTTTCGATTCAATTACAACTTTCTGAACGTGTCCCGTCTGCTCGTCGGTTACCTGCTGCAGCGTAACGCCGTCTAACATGTCCACAAATCTTACACTTCCGGCGATATCTGTTAGGATAACCGAGTTGTATGGGTCGTGGTTGTATAGCGGCTGGCGTTTTTTAATGGCCTGGCCGTCCTTCACTACAAGCTCGGCGCCGTAAGGTACATCGTATTTCTTTGTCTGTCTGTTGTTCTCGTCGTAAATTCCGATAACTCCTCTGCGGCCGGTTACTACTTTTACCGTACCAAGGAAGTCCGATTTCTCTACAAATGATATTCTCTCGAAACGAACTGTTCCTTCCATCGTGGCTTCAACCTGCGACTGGCTGGCGATTCTTGAAGACGTACCGCCCAAGTGGAATGTTCTAAGCGTAAGCTGAGTGCCCGGCTCGCCTATCGACTGAGCAGCTATGATTCCTACCGCTTCACCGACCTCAACTAGCTTGCCGTTGGTCAGGTTTCTTCCGTAGCATTTAGCGCATACTCCGCGCTTAGATTCGCAGGTAAGCACGGTTCTAATGTATACCGAATCGATACTGGAGTCTTCTATTTTATCCGCTATCTCTTCGGTGATGAGATCGCCGGCGGCAATAATAAGCTCGTCGGTGCGCGGATCGTAAACGTCTTCCTGAGCAACGCGGCCCGTTATTCTTTCGCCCAGCGGCTCTCTTTCCTGCTCAACATCCTTCAAAGCGGTTACCTCTATACCGAGAATTGTACCGCAGTCCTGCTCTGAGATAATCACATCCTGTGAAACGTCGACAAGCCTTCTTGTTAAATAACCCGCATCGGCTGTTTTAAGAGCCGTATCGGCAAGACCCTTTCGTGCGCCGTGAGTTGATATAAAGTACTCGAGCACCGAAAGGCCTTCTTTGAAGTTAGCCACGATCGGGTTCTCGATAATTTCACCGGCCTGACCGGATAAACTCTTCTGCGGTTTCATCATAAGTCCGCGCATTCCGGCTAGCTGTCTTACCTGTTCCTGTGATCCTCTAGCGCCCGAGTCACCCATCATGTGCAGAGAGTTGAATCCGTTATCGGCAACTTTAATTTTATCCATCAGTGCGCGTGCAACGTCGTTAGTAGTGTGCGTCCATACGTCTATTATCTTGTTATAACGCTCGGCATCTGTAATTACGCCCTGCTCGTGCTCGTTTAATATCGATTCTACTTTTTTATTCGCCTTCTCTATAAGATTTACTTTTTCTTCCGGAATAATCATATCCGCATAGCTTACTGAAAGTCCGCCGGCGGTTGAATATCTGAAGCCTAAGTCTTTTAGATCAACTAGAAACTTGGCAGTAACTTTGTTTCCCATTTTCATGAACATCTGGCCTATAAATCCGCCGAATGTTTTCTTTATGAGAAGCTGGTTAAAGAAGCCCATCTCCTTCGGAACTATACGGTTGAATATTACCCTTCCGCAAGTGGTTTCGATGAACTTTCCGTCTATCCTTACTTTTATTTTTGCGTGAAGACCAAGTACCTTCGAGTTATAAGCTATAAGTACTTCTTCGGCTGATCCGAGCACCATCCCTTCGCCCGGCTCGCCATCTTTTACTTTTGTTAAATAGTAACAGCCGAGTACAATGTCCTGAGTCGGAACTACTATAGGACTTCCGTTCTGAGGCGACAAAATGTTATGACTGCTGAGCATAAGAAGAGCTGCCTCTAGCTGCGCTTCGTAAGACAGCGGAACGTGTACTGCCATCTGGTCGCCGTCAAAGTCGGCGTTAAACGCGGTACATACCATAGGGTGAAGCTGTATGGCGCGCCCGTCTATAAGCAGGGGCTGAAACGCCTGTATACCTAGTCTGTGCAGCGTAGGCGCGCGGTTCAGCATTACCGGGTGCCCGTCGATTATCTTCTCGAGTATATCCCAGATAATCGGGTCTTTCCTGTCTACTACTTTTCTTGCGCTTTTTACGGTCTTGTTGTGCCCTCTCTCTATCAGCTTCCTTATTATAAAAGGTTTGAATAATTCAACCGCCATATCTTTGGGAAGACCGCACTGGTGCAGCTTAAGTTCCGGGCCCACAACGATAACCGAACGGCCTGAATAATCAACTCTCTTTCCGAGAAGGTTCTGGCGGAAACGCCCCTGCTTTCCTTTAAGCATATCGCTCAAGGATTTCAGCGGCCTGTTATTATCGCTTCTTACAGCGCTGCCGCGTCGCGAGTTATCGAACAGTGCATCTACGGCTTCCTGAAGCATTCTCTTTTCGTTCCTTAAGATTACTTCGGGCGCTTTGATATCTATAAGTCTCTTCAAACGGTTATTTCTTATAATAACCCTTCTGTAAAGATCGTTAAGATCGCTCGTTGCGAACCTTCCGCCTTCAAGCGGAACCAAAGGCCTTAGTTCCGGCGGTATAACCGGAATGTAGTTTAATACCATCCACTCCGGTCTGTTCGGTACTTTGCCTTCTTCCTCTTTGAATGATTCAAGAACTCTCAATCTCTTAAGAAGATCAGCCTTCTTCTGCTGCGAAGTTTCAATCTGAAGCTGATCACGCAGCTCTTTCGACAGAGATTCAACGTCCGTCTTCTTCAGTATCTCTTTTACAGCGTCGCCGCCTATCTTGGCTACGAATTTCTTCGGATCTTCGTCCTCAAGCTTTTCATTGCCTGCGGGGAGCGAATTCAATACTTCAAAGTACTGATCTTCCGATATGAGATCGAGTCTGCTTAATCCTGTAGGACCCGGATTAATTACAACGTACGATTCATAATAAATTATCTTTTCAAGTTCTTTAAGACTCAAGCCGATAATATTACCTATCTTTGAGGGCTGAGCTCTGAAGAACCAAATGTGTACTACCGGTACCGCAAGTCCTATATGCCCCATTCTTTCGCGGCGCACGCTTTTTTGGGTTACTTCAACACCGCACCTGTCGCATATAATACCTTTGTATCTAATTCTTTTATACTTTCCGCAGAAGCATTCCCAATCCCTCGTAGGACCGAAAATCTTCTCGCAGAACAAGCCGTCCTTTTCGGGTCGGAACGATCTGTAGTTGATCGTTTCCGGCTTGGTAACTTCACCATAAGATCTCGACAAAATATCATC
Source organism: Ignavibacteriaceae bacterium (assembly GCA_046703345.1). GTDB lineage: Bacteria > Bacteroidota > Ignavibacteria > Ignavibacteriales > Ignavibacteriaceae > FEN-1297. Next base: position 7,052 of record JBJKTB010000419.1, on the reverse strand, counting down.
CGGGCTCGCTAAACTTATTGTGATGCTGTTGATATCACGCATCGCGTTTTCTTGAACTCTATAAGGCATTTTATTTTCTCCTAATTTCTAAGTGAAAAATTTGTTCGTACGGAGTTAATTAATTTTGATGTCAAGGCCCAGGCCCTGCAGCTCCTTAATTAACACGTTGAACGACTCAGGAATATTTGGTTCCTGCAAGTTTTCACCCTTAACTATTGCTTCGTATACTTTTGCTCTACCGGCAACATCATCGCTCTTTACGGTAAGAATTTCCTGTAGTATATGCCCGGCGCCGTATCCTTCAAGCGCCCACACTTCCATTTCTCCGAATCTCTGTCCGCCGAACTGAGCCTTGCCTCCCAGCGGCTGCTGGGTAATAAGCGAGTATGGCCCGATAGACCTTGCGTGGATCTTATCGTCAACCAAGTGGCTCAGCTTAAGCATGTAGATGTATCCGCAAGTAACTTTCTGATGGAACTTCTCGCCGCTTCTGCCGTCGTGAAGATCGGTCTTGCTTCCTCTCTCGAGTCCGGCTTTTACCAGCCATTCGTCCACATCCTCTATCTTCGCTCCGTCGAAAATCGGTGTTGCGAATTTGAGTCCGAGTACCTTTCCGGCCCAGCCTAACGCTGTTTCATAAAGCTGGCCGAGGTTCATTCTCGAAGGCACGCCCAGCGGATTCAGAACTATGTCCACAGGGGTTCCGTCGGGTAAGAACGGCATGTCTTCAGCCGGTACTATCTTAGCTACAACTCCCTTGTTTCCGTGGCGGCCGGCCATCTTATCGCCTACCGACAGTTTCCGTTTCTTAGCAACGTAAACTTTTGCGAGCTGCACTATTCCCGGAGGAAGCTCGTCTCCGCTGCTTATCTTTATTTTCTCTCTCTTGTAATCTTCTTCAAGATCGGAGAGTACATCGAAATAATTTTTATATAATAATTTTATCTGGTTGTTCGTCTTCTTTGTTTCAAACCAGTCGAGCGTATAATCGAGCTTGGTTACGTCTTCCATCGAAGAGAACGTGGTTTCTTTTATTGTTGTTCCGCTTCTCAGCACAACGCTTCCTTCAAGATCGCGTATTCCGGTAGTCGTATCACCCTCGGTAATCTTGGTAAGCTTCTCTATAAGCTTCTCATAGTGCGAAGCGAGGTCGCTCTTGTGCTGCTGCTCTAAAGCATCAAGCATCTTCTTTTCTGTTTTCTTCGACTCGGCGTCTCTTCTTTTTCTGCTGAAAAGCCTTGTTTTGATAACAGTACCCTTGATTCCCGGAGGCGCTTTCAGCGACGCGTCCTTCACGTCGCCCGCTTTGTCTCCGAATATCGCTCTTAACAGCTTCTCTTCAGGCGTGGGATCGGTCTCTCCTTTAGGAGTAATCTTACCGATAAGTATATCGCCTTCTTTTATTTCAGCGCCTTCACGGATTATTCCGTTCTCGTCAAGGTTCTTTACGGCTTCTTCGCTAACGTTCGGAATTTCCCTGGTTAGCTCTTCCTCGCCGCGCTTTGTTTCCCTTACCTGAAGCTCGAACTCTTCTATGTGAATGGAGGTATAAACATCCTCGCTTACAACTCTTTCACTTATAATTATAGCGTCCTCAAAATTGTAGCCTCTCCACGGCATGAAAGCGACGAGCACGTTTCTTCCGAGAGCAAGCTCTCCGCCCTGAGTGGACGAACCGTCCGCCAGAATATCGCCCTTTGAAATTCTCTGCCCTTCTTTAACAATTGGCAGCTGATTAACGCAGGTCTCCTGGTTTGTACCGGCGAATTTTGTAAGCTTGTATACAACTTTTCTAACATCGTTAAAGCTGGTTAAAGCTTCAGTACTGTTTGGATTGATATCGTATTTTACGATTATCTGATTGGCGTCCACGTATTCTATTACACCGTTGTCCTCAGCGGAAATTACAGCCTTTGAGTCGACGGCAATTTTTTTCTCCATTCCCGTACCGACTAACGGAGCCTCCGGACGAAGCAGAGGTACCGCCTGGCGCTGCATGTTAGAACCCATCAGCGCTCTGTTCGCGTCATCATGCTCTAAGAATGGAATTAAAGCAGCCGCAGCGCTTACTATCTGCGCGGGAGCTACATCCATATACTGCAGATGATCCGGGGTAATGATGGGGAACTCGCCTTTGCTTCTCGATTTAACTCTCTCATTAACAAATTTTCCCTGCTCTGTGAGAGCGGCGTTCGCCTGAGCGATTGTATACTGATCCTCCTGCTCGGCGGTCAGATATTCAACTTCGCTTAATACTTTCCCTTTTTCAACTTTCCTATAAGGAGTCTCGAGAAATCCGTAGCGGTTTACTCTTGCGTAAATCGTAAGAGAAGAAATAAGACCGATGTTCGGACCTTCGGGAGTTTCTATCGGGCATAAACGGCCGTAGTGAGTATAATGCACGTCGCGCACCTCAAATCCGGCGCGCTCTCTGGTAAGACCGCCCGGGCCTAAAGCCGACATTCTTCTCTTGTGCGTCATCTCAGCAAGAGGATTTGTCTGATCCATAAACTGCGACAGCTGATTGGTACCGAAGAACGCGTTTATTACGCTGCTTATCGTCCTCGCGTTTACAAGATCCTGCGGCGTGAAGTTTTCTGTGTCGCGCATGTTCATGCGCTCTTTTATGGTTCTGGCCATTCTTGCCATTCCCACGTTAAACTGCTGAGCAAGCTGCTCGCCCACTGTTCTTACTCTTCTATTTCCTAGATGATCTATATCATCCACACTCTCGTTTCCGAGTCTCAGCTTTATTATGTACTTCATAATCGCGATTATATCTTCGATGCTGAGTACGGTAACGGTCTCAGGCACAGTTAGCTTCAGCTTGTCGTTCATTCTGTGGCGGCCTACGTCGCCCAGATCGTATCTCTTATCGTTGAAGAAGAGCTTCTCTATAAGAGCCGCAGCCGTATCAAGATCAGGAGCTTCTCCCGATCTTAACTGCCTGTATATAGCGAAAAGCGCTTCTTCCTTTGTGCTTGAGGTGTCTTTCCTTAATGTGTTGACAATGAGGTCCATGTCCGGGGCGGTTTCCGAATTTATAAGCTTTAGCGCATCAACCTCGGCCTCTTTCAGCCTCTCAACATCCTCTTCGGTTAAAATGCTGTCTTTTGTAAGAAAGATTTCGCCCGTCGACATATCAAATACGTCGCTGGCAATTGTTCTTCCTATATAATCCTCTACTTTAACCTTCTTTACATTAATTTCTTCAATAAGATTAAAGAGGCTTAAAATCTCCTCGTCTGTTGCAAAGCCGAGAGCTCTTAAAAGTGTTGTAGCCGGGAACTTCTTCCTTCTATCTATGTAAACATACATTACATAGTTTATATCCGTAGCGAACTCTACCCATGAACCGCGCAGAGGAATTATTCTTGCCGAGTATATAGGCGTTCCGTTGGGGTGAACTGTCTGCGCAAAAGCTACGCCGGGTGAACGGTGAAGCTGCGATACTACAACCCTTTCGGCGCCGTTTATTACAAATGTTCCTTTTTCGGTCATATATGGAAGATTTCCAAGGTAAACTTCCTGCTCTACGCTGTTAACGAATTCCTGTGTCTCCGGATCTTTTGTAGAAAGCCTGAGCTTTCCTTTAAGCGGAGCCGCGTAAGTCAGGCCTCTTTCCATACATTCGAGCACCGAAAAACGGGGTTTCTCGATGTAGTATTCAATAAAATCAAGTCTGTAGTTCTCTTTGTTATCGAATATAGGGAAGTTGGTAGTAAAGACTGCCTGGAGACCTTTATTCTCGCGCTTGTTCGGAGGAGTTTTTAACTGTACGAAATCTTCGAACGCTACCGTCTGAATGTTAAGCAGATCGGGTGGATCGATTACAGAGGGAATTCTTCCGAAAGAAATTCTTTTATTGTTATCCAATTTTAAACCTCCAATTGATTTTCTTTTTCTTAACCGTCTCGTCGTAAAACAACGTTGTCAATAATATAAAAAGCGATAAGACGGAGTTATCCGACTTATCACTTTCACTAAATGCACATGTGATATTAAAATAATTTGATCTTTTTTGCGAGATATTATTTTACCTCTACGGTAGCGCCGGCTTCTTCGAACTCTTTTTTCAGCTTCTCGGCTTCGTCCTTTGAAACGGCTTCTTTTACTGTCTTCGGAGCGCCGTCTACCAGATCTTTTGCTTCCTTAAGGCCTAAACCGGTGTGAGCTCTTACAACCTTGATAACGTTGATCTTCTTTTCGCCGGCCGCTTTCAGAATTACGTCGAACTCGGTCTTCTCTTCAGCCGGTGCCGCTGCTGCCGCAGGTGCGCCTGCTCCGGCCATCATTACCGGTGCCGCTGCTGTTACTCCGAATTCATCTTCAAGCGCTTTCTTTAACTCAGATGCTTCTACAAGCGATAAGCCTTTAATTTTTTCAACAATTTCAGCTATTTTTTCAGACATTTTTTTCTCCTAATGATTTTTTCTTTGTTTAAGTAAAACTATGCGGCCTTCTTCTTGGCTATCTCGTCTATCACGCTTACCAAGTCTCTGGCAACTGCGTTCAGTACGCCTACGATGCCGGATGCCGGCGAGTTTAGACTTCCGAGTATACCGGCAATAATCTCGTTCTTGGTAGGAAGTGAAGCTAATTCCTTCAGCTTGTCACCGGTGTAATACTGGTTCTCTATGTAACACGCCTTTAAGGCCAATTTCTGAGTATCATCAAAATATTTTTTGATGATCTTTGCGGGCACAACCGGGTTGTCAGAAGCAAAGACATATCCGGTCATCCCTTCCAGGTGATCTGCCAGTTTATCGTATTTGCCGGCTTCGTCAAGCGCCCTCTTAAACAAAGTATTCTTAATTACTTTGTATTTGACGCCTTCCTTGCGGAAATCGTTTCGTATTTGACTGATGTCCGCCACGTTTATTCCGGTGTAATCGGTAAGATAAACCGCGCTGGAAGACTCTATCATCTCCTTAACTTCGGAAATGATATCTGTTTTTTCGTTCTTGTTCATTTTTCTCCCATACCAGATTTTATTGTAATCGTGTCAGTTAGAAGCATTTGTGTATGAGTGCGTAAACTCTTTTTTTTAATGCGCCGCTACTTCGTCTTTTGTTATTCTGAGCCCGGGCCCCATTGTACTCGACAAATAAAGGCTCTTTACATACTGGCCTTTTGCCGTAGCCGGTTTCAATTTGACGATAGTATTTAAGAACGCTCTGGCGTTCTCGGCAAGTTTGTCAGCTTCAAAATTTAATTTTCCCAAAGAAGTGTGTACTATACCGGTCTTCTCTACGCGGAATTCTATCTTTCCGGCTTTCACTTCCTTTACGGCTTTCTCAACGTCCATAGTTACTGTGCCGCTCTTCGGGTTAGGCATTAGTCCTTTAGGTCCGAGCACGCGTCCAAGCTTTCCAAGCTCGGCCATGGTATCCGGCGTCGCTACTATTACGTCAACATCGGCCCATCCGCCTTTTATCTTCTCAAGGTACTCCTCAAAGCCTGCGTAATCTGCTCCGGCGTCAAGACCTTCCTGCGCTTTCGCTCCCTTGGCTATCACAAGAACTCTAACCTGTTTGCCGGTTCCGTTCGGAAGGGATACAGTACCGCGTACCATCTGGTCCGCGTGCCTGGGGTCTACGCCCAGCCTTATAGCACAGTCAAGCGACTCAACAAATTTCACCTTCGAGCTGTCTTTCAGCAAAGCTATCGCCTCTTCAAGCGTATACTCTTTCGTTGTATCGACCGATTTTGTAATTTCTTTATTTCTTTTAGACTTTTGCATTTCAATGTTTCCTTTGAACTGTTGCCTTTTTTCTTAAGTCGTTTTCGTTTTAATCTTCGACGGTAATTCCCATGCTTCTGGCCGTGCCGGCTACCATGCTCATTGCATGATCTATATCGAAGGCGTTGAGATCGGGGATGTTCAGCTGAGCAATTTACTTCACCTGATCTTTCGATACTTTGGCTACTTTGTTCCTGTGCGGTTCGGCCGATCCCTTTTCTACTTTGGCAGCTCTCTTTAAAAGTACCGCTGCGGGCGGAGTCTTGGTTATGAATGTGAAGGATTTGTCTGAATAGACAGTTATAACCACCGGAATTATCAAGCCGTCTTTATCGTTTGTCCTTGCGTTAAACTGCTTGCAGAACTCCATAATGTTAACGCCTTTTTGCCCCAGAGCAGGACCTACCGGCGGAGATGGATTAGCTTTGCCGGCGGGAATCTGTAATTTTATATATCCTGATATCTTTTTAGCCATATGAGTTACCTATTGAATAAATCTTAATTATTTTTCTAATTCAGCTTGCACGAAGTCGATCTCCACAGGGGTTTTCCGCCCGAAAATGGAAACCATAACCTTTATCTTCATCTTCTCCTCGTTCACTTCCTGTATTGTACCGCTGAAATTGTTGAACGGGCCGTCAATTATCTTTATAAGGTCGCCTGTCCTGAACAGAGTCTCCATCCTCTCGGTCGTTTCATCCTGCGTTATCCGGCCTACTATCCGCTTAACTTCCTCAGGTTGAAGCGGATTGGGATTGTTCTTTGTGCCTAAAAATCCCATTACCGATGGCGTGTTCAGAATAAAATCTTTTACCTGGTTGTCAAGATCGGCCTGTACTAGAATATAACCCGGAAAAAAGTTCTTCGTTTTGCTCTTTTTCTTGCCGTCCTTAACTTCGAAAACCTTCTCTGTGGGAACAAGAACATCCTGTATCTTAGCGCGGAGCCGCTCGTTATCCCCCAGTTCCGCCTCAATAAGGGTTTTTACCTTATTCTCATGCCCGGAGAATGTACGCACGACATACCATTTTAACTCTGATTCAGACAATTAAAATATTCCTTTGAATATTTGAGTGATTATCATATCTATTACATAAGTAAAAGCGCTAATGATTAGGCACGAGACGATGACTACCGTGGTCGACTCTTTGAGCTCATCCATGGTAGGCCAGGTTACCTTCTTCATCTCTTTAACGACGTCGTCAAAGAAAGCTATGATTTTTTCTTTCATAGTAAAACTTCCGAATTGTTAAGGCAGCACGTCAGGAGGGACTCGAACCCCCAACCTGCGGTTTTGGAGACCGCTGCT
>JBJKTB010000418.1:0-29736 GCA_046703345.1 Ignavibacteriaceae bacterium | reverse complement strand
GGCTCGTATAGTTTTACCACAATACCGGGCGTAAAATATTACTGGAGAGTAAGATCAAAATACAGCTCAGGCGGATATACCGATTTTTCCGCTCCGTCAAGTTTCTTCTCGGTCGGTGTTGCTCCCACTTACATAATAACGGCTTCTTCAGGCGCTCACGGCTCTGTAACTCCCGCCGGCGCAGCAAACGTGCCCGGTTACGGCAGTAAGACTTACGCAATAACTCCGGATGCCGGCTACAGAGTAGACAGCGTTATTGTGGACGGGATATCCGTCGGACGGGTTTCATCATATACTTTTTCAAACGTAACTGCCTCGCATACTATTTACGCATCGTTTTCAAATCTCTGGACAATTACTCCGTACGCAACGCCGGGAGGTACAGTCACTCCCTCTTCACCGGTTAATATCCCTACCGGCGGCAGCCAGTTATTTACTTTTACACCGAACACAGGTTATCATATAGAAAGCCTGATCATTGACGGATCTTCTGTAACGCCTGCCTCCTCTTACCTCTTCTCAAGCGTTTCCGCCGATCATTCGATTAAGGTCTACTTCGGCATTGATACTTTTACTTTAACGGCTTCTGCAGGCACTCACGGATCGAAATCTCCGTTAGGCTCAACAGCGGCCGGTTACGGCAGCAGCCAGCGTTTTGTTATTACTCCCGATTCAGGCTATCAGGTAAATCAGGTTCTGATTGACGGCAGTCCTTCAGATTCGGTCTTAGGCTACACATTTTATAATATAACAGCCTCACATTCCGTTTCCGTTACATTTATGGCAGATACTCTTACGATTACAGCTTCGGCCGGTGCAAACGGAAATATTTCACCGTCAGGAGCCGTAACCGGTATCACCGGAAATAATGTTTCTTTTACCATAACTCCGAATGCAGGTTATAATATAAGCGATGTCGTCGTTGACGGTAATTCCGCCGGTGCCGTTTCCTCTTATACGTTTGTTAATCTTAAAACGAACCATACAATCAGCGCTTCTTTTTCTGTTAAAACATTTACTATCAATGCTTCGGCCGGATCTCACGGAAGTATCTCTCCTTCCGGATCGATGACAGTAAACTACGGTACAAATCAAACATTCACGGCAGTTCCCGATTCAGGCTACAGCGTCGATTCCCTTGTAGTAAACGGAACCCCTGTATGGGGTACTACAAGTTATACTTTCAGCGGAATAAATCAGAACAATACAATTTCTGTTTATTTCAGAGTCAGCAGCAAAATTTACGTCTCTACGAGCGGTAACGATACAGGAGACGGCAGTCTGGCTCATCCTCTCGAAACCATTGACGCGGCAATTGCCCGCGCTAATACCGGTGACGAGGTAGTTCTTTTAAACGGAAGTTTTACTTATCAGAATACAATAAATATTAATAAAAGCTTAACTATAACCGGCTCCGGCAGCTCTATTGCCAACAGTTTTATTATTTCGGCCGATGACGTAACAATTAGGAACGTTCAGCTGTCGACTGTAGGCGCTACTTCATCCTTCTGCGGTATAGTGTGCATCAACCACTCCAATATTGCTCTAGACGGAATCACTGCCGATATTCAGTTTCAGAGTAATTACGGCCTGCAGTTTGATGACTGCAGCAACATAACTATCAGCAATACGACTATCAAACACGGCATGATGGCAGGCGTTTACTTTAATTCATGCAGTAACTTCAGCATGTCTAACGTAGAGTCTGATGAAAACATGGTTATCGGCCTCGCCATAGCTTTATCTTATAATTTCAACTTAACCGACGTCAGCACTAAATTAAATGCCACTATTATAACCGGCTACGGAATCGGAGCCTTGTTTATAAATGTATCAGACGGTACGGTTACAAATTTGGATTCAACCGGAAATGTAAAAGACGGACTTGTTGTTCAGGCCTCTGATAATTTGAAATTTATCGGAGGCAGCTTCAGCAATAATCAGAACAACGGCATATATTTAAATCTTGAGAATCCTATGTCCGCGTTTAAATTAGCGCAGAACGATCGGAAGAACCATAGCCTGAAACCGGTTCAGTCTTTATCATCTTCCGGACGATCTAAAAAGCTCGCCGACCTGGCGGCCCTCTCGAATATAAGCAATCTTTCTTTTACCGGCACAATAGCCGACACTAATAACTCTTATATCGGATTGAACATAGCCACAGGTACCGCAAATTCAATCATCGCACCCGTATTCGACGGCCGGATAATGCTGTGGAATAATCTTATCAGCTCGCCTCCGCTGGTTAATATTTCGGGCAATGTAATCAACCCTTCTTTCAACGGACTGATCGTGGGAGATCCGAATTCTTCAAATACTAATTTCGGATTTGTTATAAGCGGCGGCATACCGACAATGACTTTTATAAACCAGCCGGCCGGCATAAAAATAAATCATTGCATCTTCGGACCTTCGGTTAATCCGGCTATCAGTCTAAACGGTTATAATCCGGCTACCAATAATGTGGACGCCAGATACAATGACTTCATGGGCGCATCTGCTTATAACGCAATACAAGGACTCATAATAGACTCGGTAACTAATTCCAGTTACGGTAAAGTCGACTGGTCAGGCTCCTCATTCGGGTCATTTCCGTCAATCTCTTTGCCTGTAGTGACTAACGGTTATTAAGGAGCTTCTTATTTCTGGGGAGTCGACATAGACGTCAAAACTGCTCCCTATTATTTTATCAGCGGTAAATTCACTTATGATACAACCGCGCTGCAGTATCTGGGCACACTGAATAACGGATTGATAAACAACGCACAATGGACTTTCTTAGCATCCGAGCCGCAAAAAGGCACTGTTACCTTCACCGCGTACGGTATTGCGCCGATAGACTCCGACGGCACTTTGTTTAAATTAAACATGAAAATTCTCAGCGGCGCGTCCGGCTCTGTTACCTCAATAGCCTGCTCCCCATCCGATTTCAAAGGTAATAATACAACGGGCGAATTTCAGACTAATGCGGGCACAATATATTATTCGGCTCCTGCCGGACCAATTCAATCAAAAGGAGACGTAAATCTTGATATGGTTGTTGATATGAACGATTTCTACGCCCTGCTCAACCATCTTAACGGAACTGTCCCTCTCAACGATCCGCAGGCGCTGCTTAACGCCGATTTCAACAGCGACGGAATTATTGATGTAGCTGATCTTAACGATCTTTATAATTTCATAAACGGAATCACTCCTTCCCCCAAAATTGCCTCAGGCTCTCTTACAATTCAAAACGTCTCCTACGGGCCCGGCGGCGACGCGCTTATCCCGTTTGCAGTATGCAGCGGAAGCGGAATTTCAAGCATCTCGCTTACTTTTAATTATGATCCGCAGAAAATAAGTTATAAAGCCTTCAAGCCGAGTATTGAAGGATTCGGAAATTTATCGTACGCTTCGGAAGTTAAGCCGGGTGAAGCCCGTTATATTTTCACCAGCATACATTCGTATGAAGGAAATTTTGACGCCGGAGCGGTCCTTCTGAATTTTGTAAAAGGCTCTCTGCCGAAAGGCGCAGTGGTTTATACTTCCTACAGCATAAACGGACAGGAAGTGCGTAAAGGACCGGCATTTACTTTTACAACAAACGGCGTTAATGCGGTGGCGTCTAAGGATAATTCTATGCCGCGTGAATATTCGCTGTCACAGAACTACCCGAATCCCTTTAATCCGTCAACCGTAATTAAATATTCGCTGCCTCTCTCGGGTCCGGTAAGATTGAAAATATTCAATATTCTCGGCCGTGAAGTAAAGACGCTCGTAAATGGTTATATGTCTCAAGGTAATTATTCAGTAACCTGGTACGGTGACGATAATGCCGGAGTAAAAGTAAGCAGCGGTACTTATATTTACCGCATCGTTTCAGATGGTTTTATTCAGACAAAAAAAATGATCTTTATTAAGTAATAATTCCACTTGACCTCAAACCTCCGGAATGCTGTGTTCCGGAGGTTTGTAAATTACGGAATTTTCTCTGTTTCAAAATTCATGCTCCAGTTTCAAATAATCCTGCGTTATCCGGGAATGTGAATCGTCATTTTCGACAATATTTGCCACAATTATATCTCTACCTGCCGAATATATTTTCAAATTCTGAATACTCTCCTTTTTCTTATGAATATTTATTTTGGACTTTCATCGCTTGAATTGAACTTTTCTGAAGAATATTTGTTTTATTTTTAAACTCATTAAAAAAATATTTATGAAATATTACAAATTTAGTCTTATAGTTTACTTATGCCTTCTGGGGGGAGGATTCGCGTTCCCTCAGGGAACAGGCACTATTTTCGGACGGGTTGTAGACGCCGCAACCAAAGAACCCCTTATCGGCGCCAACATCATTATTCCGGGTACAAATTACGGCGATGCCTCTGATGAAAAAGGAGAATATAAAATTACCGGTTTGCCGCTTGATATGTATGAATTAAAGGCTTCATCCGGCGGTTATTCTAATTTTACCAAAACAGATATAAATGTTACGGCTTCTCGGCCGGTTGAGGTCGACTTCGAGTTAAATGCTTCGGCAATTACTTTTAAGGATATTACTGTTTCCGCCGGCTATTTCAATAATAATCCCCTTGAGGTTAACAGCGTAACTAATTTTTCTTATGAGGATATAAGACGCGCTCCCGGAGGATTCGAAGACGTGGTACGCGCTCTCTCAGTTCTGCCAGGCGTTGCTCAAGCCGATGCCGGCAGAAATGATCTGATTGTACGAGGCGGCGCTCCGTCTGAAAATCTGTACCTGGTCGACGGGATTCCCGTACCAAACATAAATCATTTCGGAAATCAGGGCGCTACAGGCGGCCCTCTAAGCTTTATAAATCTGGATTTCGTAAGAAATACTTCATTCTCAACAGGCGGGTTTCCAGTTCTCTACGGCGATAAGATTTCTTCAGTGCTCAGTATTAATCTTAGAGACGGCAGAACCGATAAGCTTGGCGGCAAAGCCACCGTTTCCGCAAGCCAGTTCGGCCTGAATCTAGAAGGCCCTCTGGCTAAAAACAGCAGCTTTATATTTTCCGTAAGAAGAAGCTATCTCGATTTTATATTTAAAGCAGCGGGATTCGGTTTCGTTCCCGAGTACTACGACCTGCTTTCAAAAGCGGATTTCAATTTCGATAACGGCGCCTCACTGTCCTTTCTTTTTATCGGAGCGCTCGACCGCGTTAAATTCTTCAATAATACCGCCGATCAGAGATACGATAACTCAATGGTACTCGGCTCCGATCAGAATCAGTATGTGTCGGGACTTAGATACCGCAGCTTATTTAAAAACGGCTTCTTTAATCTGACTTTAAGCAGAAATTATACTGATTATAACTCGGTTCAGAAAGACTCCCTTCTTAATCCGATTTTCTCTAACATCTCATCGGAAGCCGAAAATTCTCTCCGCGCGGATGTTACTTACAAGCTGTCCTCCAATTCAGAGATAAGCTCGGGTGCGGAATTTAATTTAATTCAATTCGGCGCCGACGTGCTGTTCCCCCGATTTGTGTCCTCATTCGGCGATACTCTCTCGCCGGTTTCTCTCAATGAAACAAAAAACTTTACCAAAGCCGGCGCGTACCTTAATTATAATCTTAAGATGTTCGACCGGGCAAATGCCAACTTCGGATTGAGGTTCGATTATTTCAGCCCGCTTAAAAATAATATCTACCTTAGCCCGCGTTTCTCGGCTACTTACCGCCTGAGCGGGCTTGATAACCTAAATTTCAGCACCGGAATTTATTACCAGTCGCCCGCTTATATCTGGCTTGCTGAAAAAGGCAACGCTTCTTCGCTTAAAGATATTAAAGCAGTACAATATGTTCTCGGCTACGAGCGTATGCTGAGAGACGATCTCCGTATGAAAATCGAGTTTTACCTGAAAGATTATTCTAATTATCCAGCCGCCTTGGAAAGACCGTATCTCGTACTGGCGAATACCGGCGCGGGTTTTACGGGCTCGGAAGATAATTTCTCCTCGTTCGGGCTTGAGCCTCTCGTCAGTGCCGGACGGGGTTCCGCCAGAGGCATTGAAATTTCGCTTCAGAAAAAAATGTCTTCTATACCTTTGTATGGCATTCTCAGCTTAACTTACGGTAAATCGGATTACGTATCCCTGGACGGAATTGAAAGGACCGGCAGTTACGACCAGCCGCTTATATTTAATTTGAGCGGAGGCTATAAATTTAACAAGGAATGGGAAGCCAGTTTCAAATTCAGATACTCCTCCGGAAAACCGTACACGCCCTTCTCCGCCAGCGGGCTGCAATCGGCCGCCGGTTATAATTCAGCCCGGCTTTCGCCAATCAACAGCCTCGATCTTCGCGTAGATAAAAGATGGTTCCTCGGTACCTGGTCTTTGATAACATATATAGACGTTCAGAATGTTTATAATCATCGTAATGAAAGCGGCGTTACCTGGGATGCCAGAACTCAATCAGTTATGATACAAAAGTCGATTGGTCTGCTTCCTTCTATAGGCGTCAGCGCCGAATTCTGATTATTAACTCTTGCTGCGCAAATTATTTATTAGCGGCGGTCGCACAAAAAATCTTTTTGTCGATAATTCCTGATTCACGCGCAAATGTTCTTCTTTGCTGATCTGCCGGCGTATATCAAATTCATAACAGTAATTCCTCCGACCAATATATATGCGCCTAAAGATAAAAATGAGTTTCCGGAATACGGATAGAATATTACTAAACATACAAATAACGCCGATATCGAAAAGCTGAGAAGCGCTTTACTATTCTTGCCGAATATGCTTACTTTTTCTTCCGCTCTTATATTAGTTAATAATCCTCTTATAAGATGCACAAGCCACACGGCGGCCGCTGTGCCGCACAGCCCGATAAACAATCCGTTAACAAAGTCATACGACTCGATTCTGCGAAGTGCATATGAGGCTATTACAAGGCTTGTAATTGATGATATTAAGGCCGCTGCTTTTAATTTATTCGTTTTCATTTTTTCCCTCCAGATCTTTTTTGATTTGTTGTAATTCGTTTTCAATAGGATCATATTCGCGTTTAAATCTGAACATTCTGAACTTAAGTCCGTAATGGAGCGCTGCGGTTAACAGTAAGCTTACTGCCAGATGAATGCCTATTCTTTCGGCTAATTCGGTTCCGGCCAGCATGTCTATGTAAATAACATTGATGAATATTATGAGCAGGGCACCGAAGATCTTAAACTTCTTTCCGAAAAAGTTTCTCTGTTCTTTAAAATTCTCGGTTAGTCCGCCGTTATACTTTATGGTGCTGGCTGTCATGTCTAGCTTGCCGGTTTTAAGCTGCACTCGCCAGTATTCCGCCCAGAAGATTAGCGTGGATAATATTATTCCGGATACTCCGGCCGCCTCAAGCGGCGTAACCGCGCCGTTTGAAAACAGTGAAAAAATAATTATTCCCATCCCCGTTATCATACCCGCTGTTTTTAAGATGTTGATCCGGTATATCCTTTTCTCAAACTTTTTCAGCTTGCTCAACGAACTGTTAAGCAGCTTTTGGGGATCGGTATAAGTTGCGGCGGCGGGATTCATATTCTGCCAGTTATTTTTCAGTGCGTCCAAGTCTTTCATTGCATCTCCTCCATTCTTTTCGCCAGTTCCGCCTTAATTCTGTTTATTTTAACTCCTACATAATTTGCGCTTATGCCTACTATATCCGAGATTTCTTCGTAGCTTACTCCTTCGAGAAACAATCCTATTATTAGCCTGTCCTGCTTCTTAAGTCCGGCTATTGCCTTGTTTAATAATTGTAAGTCCTCGTCTATGCTATTTTGAAAAGGATCGGTATAAGGATGCGTTTTGTCCATCTTATCCGGGTCAAATATTATGAATCTGTTAGCCTTCGTCCTGAAGCGTTTATTGAATAGAAGAGCGGTGTTTACAGTTATCCGGTAGATCCATGTGCTCAGCTGCGATTCTTTTCTGAAGCCGTCAAGCCCGCGCCAGACATTTATCATTACTTCCTGAAAAAGATCATCGGCTTCCTCCTTGTTGTTCAGCGAAGTGTAGCAGAGCCTGTAAATCCTGTCCCGGTTTTCTCTGAATGCTTCCTCAAATATCTTTTCTTTTTCTTCAATATTCATTCGGGTTTAATTCTGATTGTTTGTAAATCCCGCCGGACGGGCCGCACTAACATAATGAAATGCTTCGATTTTTCTGCCGTAAGTATCATCATGTTTTAAAACTCCGTAATCACCGCCTAATAGTTTCGTATGATTATGTATTTTTAATTCGGCTCTATCTTTAATTTGCTTATTTATTTTATAGCCGCCGGGTATTATAATTTCTGTATTTTCAGGCGGATTTAAGATTTTTTCCTTTTTACACTTCTTTAGAGTATTTAAAGCCCGAATTATTACAGATAGTAAAATTTTATTTGATGTGTATTCAAATATTGCTTTTATAACCGAAATGCGGATTTGGGGAAATTTTAATTGGTATGTTATTATCTTTTGGTTCTTAAGCAGTAAAAAGTCATCCCGGGACGCGTACATTCTAAAAATGCACAGTAAATATCGAGCCTTTACCTTTGTCGCTTTTAACGCTTATGCTGATATTATTCAATTCGGCGTACTTCTTGCATAAAGCCAGCCCGAGGCCGTTTCCGTCGTATTTCCTCGTATAACCTGTGGATTCCTGGGAAAAAGGTTCAAAAAGCTTTGATATATATTCAGGTGATATCCCTATGCCTGTATCCTGAATTCTAATTATTGGTTTTCCGTCTCCGTTATTTCGTACATCCACACTTACGCTCCCCTTTTCGGTATATTTTAACGCGTTATCTATCAGGTTCTCGAGAAGCTGCCTTATTGTATATTTATCCCCCGCAGCAAAGCACTCGCTGCTATTTAATAATTTAAAGTCTATCTTCTTAGTGTTTGCTATAAATGTAAATTCGCCGAATATGTCTTCAACTATTCCGCTGAGGTCTATTCTCTCATATATCGGATTGTAAGCTCCCGATTGAACTGCAGACATATCCAGAAGAGCGGTTATAGTCCTTATTATTCGCTTATTTGCCGAATTAATTATACCGAACAGCTGATCAAGCTCTTCGTCTGACTCGGCCATGTATTCTTCTTTGATATAATTGATGTAACTGCTTATTACGTTCAGCGGGGTTCTTATCTCATGCGACATCTGGGCCAAAAACTCGCTTTTTAGTCTGTCCGCTTCTTCAGCTTTTACTTTAGCCGATATAAGTTCATTTTCCAGATTCCTCCTCTTCCTTATGTCTATGTACTGGCAGTAAATGCTCTCAATCCTCCCGTTGTTGTATATCGGCGATTTTATTATTTCAACATCTATAGTTTCCCCGCTCTTATTATTCCTTCTCGATTCACCCCTGTAAACCGCCCCGCCGAATACATCCTCGTTTATCTTTCTGGCTTCCTCCTTTTCTTCATCCGGCACAAGCCGGTTAAATAAACTTTTATCCGGCGTTTGTTCCTCATCGTAACCGAAGAGTTTCTTGAACGCTGGATTCCAGTCGGTTATCTCTGCCGGAGTTCTGTATACCGCAATGCCTAAAGGCGAGCTGCTGAATAATTCCTCAAAATATGCTTTCTGTGTCCGAAGGTTGTACTGCGCGGCTTCAAGTTCTATAACCTTTTCGTTTAACTCCAATGTCCTCTTCAATACCTGTCTCTTCAGCGATTTCGACCATAAATAAAATCCCAGTATAACAGATGCCGCTATTCCGAGTATAATGATTCCCCAAATAAATATTGTCTCCTTCATTATCACCGCAGGACGGGGGGGATTAATCCATTTTGCGTAAAGCTGAGCATAGTACTTCGTTTGCCTTAATTTGTTTAATCCTGAATTAATCCTGGCTAGCAAATCCTTATTCCCGCTCTTCACCACATAAGCGTATTCGCGGGGAAGCATTGGATATGAGACGCTCCTCAGATTGTTTATATTATATTTTATAACGTTCCTTTCACCAACCAGCTGCGATACTATAGCCGCGTCACATAATCCCCTTGAAAGATTTTCTAGTGCTTCCGGCTCAGAGGCCGACGGCAGCAGCTTTATTGCCGTAAAGTGCTCTCTTAAATATGTCTCGGTAAACGATCCCTTTTCAACCGCTACTTTCTTCCCCGACAGATCGCTTAATGAGCTTACTGTCTCTTCGTTTCTGCGTACGAATATCTCGTCGTTCGATATGCTGATTGCCTCGCTGAAATCCGCAAATCTCGCCCTTCCCTTTGAATAAAACATATCGGATATATCGAAGCTTCCGCCGGCTTCTATTACCGAATCTACTTTGTTCCATTCTCTTAAATCGAATTTTACCGCGAAACCTTCTTCTTCTCCTATCTTCCTAATAAGATCAATGTTAAACCCCTTCGGCTTTCCGCTATCCAAATATTCGTAAGGGTAATATTCGGAATCACCCAAGTATACCAGCGTAGTATCATTTTTGGCGAAACCGCTTCCGCCGAACTCAACTAAAAATAGAAGAAATACAATCAGCCTTCTGCCCGTAAGCATTTTTCACTCTTTCGAAAATAATCTGACTTTAGAATATTTAATTAAAACGGACTTATTAAGGAGCTTTCGGATATTGCACCGTTGGGAAAGGCAAACTGCCGTGACGAAGTGTAGTATGCGGCGTCGGTTACCCCCATTCTTACTGTCTATAGCAAAATAATCATGCAGTGTAAATCTTCTGCTCTTGCCTTATGCCATTCTTGGTTTGAACATTAAAAATTAAACTTACTGACTTTTTCATTTTCATATTAAATAATTTATGATTATTTGGCAACAGCTTTGCCGTTTTTTAATATTATTGTGTGTGCAATGTGCCTGTTGCTTTTTGAGGCCTGACTGTATTTCTGTTTTAAGAGACTTGCATCTAACCCGGCCGGATTTTTCTAATTGACTCTACCCTTTTGCAATTGTAAATTCAATTCATATAATTCCTATAGTTCAAGGCACAAAATTAACTTGATTAATTTTCCGGCGGCCTTAATTGCCGCTCAGCGATTTCATGGGTTAAATTAAGAGGGGAATGATGAATCGTCTATTTTTAATTTACATTTTACTGCTTTTGATTATTCCTTCAGCGCCGGGCTGCGGCGACAGTTCAACTGATGCAGCGTCTGACCTTCCGGCTAAGCCTGTAGTCATAAAATCAAGCTTAAACTATACGGCTTACAGCTTTAATTCCCGCTTCCCCGACACCGCTTCATTGAACAGCTTCAGCCGTGCGTATTCTGATAATTACTCTGAAGATGTACGGAATAAAATTCTTGATTATATGAGGAGCGAAGCAGCTAAGCTCGGCGAGAACGTTAATATTCTCGATAGGGTTCTTTCTGTCACCGGGTGTAAATCTACGGGAGAGTATATACTGCCGACTTACGCTGAAAGAGCCGTATTTGAAAACCGGGAGGTATGGATTTTACAGCTGGCCTACGGATTAGGAGTACCTTCTTTCGGCCACTTTAAATGCTTCGCCCTAAGTCTGGCAAATCTGGATACGCTGGCCCTTGTACAATGCAGATAAATTTTATATTATCTGCGCCTTCTTACTGAAATTCGTATGAATATTGATTTCAGCCGAATTAATTATAATAAATTGCTTCACCCATAATTTAATTCTACCGTCTCTCAATCATCAACTAACACACCGTTGGAACGGACAGACACACCGCTCATATGCGCCTTGTTTGTTTTAAATTTCGATATTAGCTGCTGCAGATTTATTGTAAGCCTATTTAAATCCTCAGACGCTTTGGCGATTTGCTGTACGCCGGCAGCGCTTTCATGCGTAACCGAGTTAATTCCCTCTATATTTTTGGTTATTTCTTCGGACATAGCCGACTGTTCTTCGCTGGCTGCCGCTACCTGTGTGATAACGTCTGCTACTTTCTCGGTTCCTTTTATTATTTCTTTAAGCGATTCACCCGATTTATCCGCCAGCAGTTTCCCTTTTTCAACCTCTTGGGTACCTTCTTCCATCGAGCTAACCGCGCCTTCGGTATCCCTTTGGATCTGCGTTATCATTCCGGCTATCTCTTTTGTCGCCTTGGTTGTCCTTTCTGCCAGTTTTCTTACCTCATCGGCTACTACGGCGAAACCTCTGCCCTGCTCTCCTGCCCTGGCGGCTTCAATTGCCGCGTTCAGCGCAAGCAGATTTGTCTGGTCGGCTATATCATCTATAACCTGTATAATTTCTCCAATCTGACTGCTGTTTGTGCCTAGCGCCTGTACAGTATCGGCGGATTTTTTCACCACTAAAGCTATTCTGTTCATCCCCTCAATCGTCTGATTTACAGCGTTATCCCCTTCCTTTGCCACTTCTCCTGCGTGCTTAGCCGCGTCTGCCGCTATTGATGAATTCTTCGAGGTATCCATTATCGTTTTCGACATTTCCTCTACGGCTGCTGTTACCTCAGCGGCTTGAGAACTTTGCTCGTGAGCTCCCGCCGCCATCTGCTCGGCGCTGCTTGAGATCTGCGCGCTCGCGCTGGCTGTGGCTTCTACCGTCTGTATTACGCTGTCTATAATTCTTGTTATGTTCTTAACTGATTTGTTGAATCCCAAAAACAGTTTTCCTATATCATCATCTTCTTTTTCAGGCCGTATTTCTACAGTTAAATCGCCGTTTGAAAATTTGTCCATCTCTTCCAAAAGCCTGTTCGTAGAAGTGTTTAGATATTTCTGAATATTTTTAATCTCGGTTATCTCGGTAACGGCTTCCATTGCTCCGATCAGTTCGCCTGATTTGTTCTTAATAGGCGCTCCGGTATACAGAATCGGCAGTTCTTTCCCGTCCGGGTGCGCCGTTGCCTCCTCCGTAATTATCTTATCTTCCTTCATCGCTCTGTAAAGCGCGCATTTGTCTGTCCCGCACTGCTCGGTTTTAAATAGATCGTAACATTTTAATCCGTTTAACTGCTTCTGCTCTTTGCCTACAACTTTTGCTCCGTATCTGTTCATATATTGAATATTGTATTCTTTATCAATTATAGTCACAGGTGAAGGGAGATTTTCAAGATATTGAGTCTGCATCTCTATCTTTTCAACCATGGAATTAAATGTTTTTGCCAGAACGCCGAACTCATCCTTTGAGTCAATTTCAAGATGTACAGTGTAATCGCCGGCCGCTATTTTATCGGTCGCGCTCACAAGCTTCTTCATGGAATTTGTTATTGTCTTGGCTATATAATAGGATAACAGCCCGCTTAATACTAAATCAAGCAAAAGGATTATATATTTTAATTTGGAATCTCTTGCCGCTGAGCTTTGCTTCTGTGCTACCATCCCGGCTATTAGAGGCTTAATTACTTCCGTTTCTTTACGCAGCGACGCTACCTCTTTATCGATTTTCAATATGTCATCAGCGGTGGCTAAAAAATCATTTTCATAATTGTTGATTAATTCATTTATCTTTTCTTTTGTTTCCTTTGATAAAGTCGATTTAGAAGTGTGATCTTTAAGTGATGCGACCGATCCTTTAAGCTCGTTTGCGTATTCCTCTCTGCCTCTCAGAAAAAAATCCTTCTCATGCCTGCGGCACATAAGCATGTCCACCATTATTAATGGATTATCTACCGTATTTAATATGGCCTCTACTTCGTGAACGCTGTTGCGCAGCTTACCTTCCAAACCCGAGTTCTCGTTTACGCCTCTTATCTTTATCAGTTCTACAATACTGCTGAAATTAGCTTTATATTTAGCGACTTCTTTTGCTATGCTCTGGATATGGGAGTCCCCTTCATAAGGAGCCATAATTGAATCTAGCTGCGATATTGCTTCGTTCACTTTCTGAACGTATGCAAGATCCCGGCTCGCTGTAAAATTCGCCTCGTAATTTCTGGCCTTAAACATTTCGGCGCTTATTTGTTCTGCGTCTCTTTCGGCGTTTAGCGATGATATTTCGCGGAATTGAAATATAAAATAGACGCCTAATAGAATGAATATCATCCCGACCAGCGAAATTATTTTATACTTTACCGGCAGATTCTCTAAAATTCTCAGTTTCATGGTGCTTCTCCTTATTCGCCTCAATAATAAGATTTATAAACCCCTCGGCATTGAGGAATTTTTATGATCTCAATTTCTTATTAATTAATCCTTTACGGATTTTAAAGAATAACTTTATATCATAATTTGTATTATTTATAAAGCTGGTTGGTGAGCGCTTTACACGGTGTTTGATTATACACTCTTTGTGTTCGCCAAGAAGTTTTATGTCTAACAATTCAAATTGCCGGTATTTTTACCGGACGCTTTCTTTTTTGAATTCTTATTATGGTCTGGGGATCAGCATTTAGCACATTCCCCGAAATTGCCGGGCTGTACATTTAACCGTTTTTTTCTCGAAATGCGTTTTTCCCTCTGTACTTGTTCCAAATTCCGGCGCATCCCGTAAAATAACCGTTTGCCCAAAATCGCTGTATTATTTCCGCTTTATTATCGTAAATAATTTGAAATTGTTTAATTCTTAATCGATAAAAAAATTGGGTTTTAACCCTCTTTTATGCCTTAAATTTAATTTTTATGCCAATATTTTATTATTTCGGCAGACGTTAATTCAGTATGCCGTAAGAAGCCGTTCTTGCCCCGGCAGCTCAATTTTGTAGACCATGTTGATGATAATGCTTTCACTTCAATGTTTATCAAAATCCCCCCAATTTTAAGTATTAAAAATTTATTTTAAACTTTCTTCACTTTTTTACGACTATAAAAAAGTAACAATAGTTGCCCGCTGGCAAAATTTTCTATAAATAATTGGAGTAACAAATGAATATTCATACTATCCCCGGAAAACTGGAAGTAACCTGGTTAGATGATGTTAAAGCTATTGTTGATACCTGGTCAAATTACAATGTAACCGCTGAAGAGTTTAAGGCCACTGTAATTGGCAAAGGCTTGGCTTATGCAAAAGCGCACGGAGGTACTGCATACATTGTCGATTCGAGCAATGCCAAAGGCGTCTTTTCACAACAAATTCAAGAGCTTATCGATACTGACATTTTCCCCGCGTTTGCGAAGGGCGGTATTAAGTATTTCATTACAATCTCTTCAAAGGTAAGCGCTATAACTAATATGACCGTAAAAAGCTATTCGGCGAAAACCGGACCGCACGGTCTTAAACTAGTCGAGCTAAACAGCGTTTCCGACGCTGCGGAATGGCTCAAGCATAATAGATGAAATAATCATTTGCTCCGGGGTAATATGTTTGATCTTATTACCCCGTGTTATCATATAATCGACTTTCTCGAAATAACTTAAAAAAATATTATAAATCTTTCGCGCTGCTTGATTAAATAAAGTTGTATTAACGCGACTAGATTTTTATTCCCGTTTTTATGCTTTTACCGCAAAAAATTTTAGCGCCTTCCCGATCTTATAATAATTTTAAGTTTTGGATGCGAATTTTAATCATGCACAATTAAATCCTCTGTGCTAAATTTTATCGCTTTTATTTACACCTGCCGAAAACATTATTCTCTTTTTTCTATATAAGCTAAAATTATTTACAGCCTTTTGCTTCGTATGCTTAAATTGAAATGCTTGGTAATGCTATACAAATGTGACTTGAAGTGTATTTTTTATTATCTTCGTCGTTAAGAATTCTTTATCTTTTTATCGAATTTCCGCACGCGCCCGTAGCTCAATTGGATAGAGCATCAGACTTCGGATCTGAGGGTTGAGGGTTCGAATCCTTCCGGGCGTACTGATTTTTCTTCATTCGCAAACTTCTGCCTTTTAATCAAATCGGCCCTTCTCTGCTCGCTTCATCCTTACTTCCCGGTTCATTATTACCTCTACGCCTGCCGGCACCGACTGTCTGCCGTTTTTGTTTCGTTTTACCTCAATTTATTGTTTTACTATAAATAATAAAAAAAGGACGGTAAAATTGCCGGTCTTATGAGTATTAATAAATAGTGAAAGTATTTAAGCATATCCCGGGCTTTATTTTTACCGCCGCTTGGTGTGCGTTTCGTCATTTTTAACGCTACCGCTTCCTTCACTTATCTTTCGGTTATCTTTCGGTTATCTTGTACCTGGCTTGCGCTTCCCCGGTTTGCAGCTTTTGGCATGCTTGCCGTTATTTATTTGTTAGTTTCTTTACCATAGCCTCCCCCTTACTCCAATACTCCAGCACTCCATTACTCCAACTCTTCATTCCCCGCTTGCCTGCTGGCTACTGCCTGCTGGCTGCTGCCTGCTGCACTACATTCATAACTCTCAGCAGATTACCTCCCCATATCATCTTAATATCCTTTTCCGAATATCCTCTCCTTAAAAGTTCTTCGGTAATATTAATCATTTCGCCCGCGTCGCTGCAGCCGCTCAATCCGCCGCCGCCGTCAAAGTCGGTGCCAATGCCTACATGCGCCGTTCCTGCTATTTTTACCGCGTGATCAATATGATCTGCAAGATCTTTTACAGATGCCAGCTTAGGAGGGTAAAGTTTGTTTATCTCCTTACGCTTTGCTCTGAATTCCTCTTTCTGCTCCTGCGTCATTGCAGCAAATGAATCGTAATAAGATTTTATACTGTCAAGCGCGGCAGTTCTTTCGGGATCCTGCTCAATCTTTTTAAGATATGAGCTGAATGCGCATATTTGTATTACGCCCCCGTGTTCCGCAATTTTTTTTATCAGCTCATCGGGGAGATTCCTCTTGTCGTCGCATAAAGCTTTTACGCATGAATGCGACGCTATAACCGGCGCGTCAGATAAGGCAAGCACATCTTCAACCGTCTTATCCGAAGCATGAGAAACATCAATCATCATCCCCGCCCTGTTCATCTCCCTTACTACCGATTTTCCGAACTCGCTCAGCCCGTCATGCTCGGGACCTTTATCGTCTGTAGACGAGTCGCATATGTCGTTGTTTTTGGTGTGGCACAGCGTTATGTAGCGTGCGCCGAGCTTGTAAAATTCCCCTACTCGTGATGCGTCCCGGCCCAGCGGATATCCGTTCTCCATTCCCATGAATATTATGGCTTTCCCTTCCTTCTTCAGGCTTTCAGCATCAGTTGAGGTAAGAGCTATATCCGCTGACTCATGCCTCTCTTCAATCTTACTTTTTATTTCTCCGAAAGTGCGCACCGCGTCTTCATATGCTTTTTGATTTCCCGAGTCTGTCCTTTCACCCTGCGCGGTGAATACCGCGAAGAATGCTCCGTCAAGCCTCCCGTCTTTCATCCTCGGGAAGTCTACTTTGCTCGATTCCGGATCATTCCTCTTGGAAAGATCAAACTGCGGATCGCCGAAGTTCAGCGGCGTATCCGTGTGCGAATCTATTGATATTATCCTGTCGTGAATTTCTGAAGCCGTCTGCAATAGTTCATCCTCCTTCCGGGTCTGTGCTTGAGCCGCCGCCTGCATAACTGCCGGCAGTAAAATTATAATAAGCTTCGTAAGAATTTTCATGCCTCCCCCTTTCCTTCCGCTAAAAGCGGTTTCTTTGCGGTTTATAAAACACCGGCATATTACAAAATTAGGCGCTAAATAGGAAGACTCCGGTCGCCGTTCTAAATAATCCGCCGGTCTTTCTCCGCCGCCGATTTTTTTTCGCTTTTCTTTTTTATCTTACGTATGCAAAATTAAAATATACGGATCTTTAATGCTTTTTTCGGAAGAATCTTATAAGTACATGTACGCTGCTCTACAGGAAGCTGAGAAGGCTCTTGAAGAAGACGAGGTTCCAGTCGGGGCCGTTGTGGTGCATAATAACAGAATTATTGGAAGGGGTTATAATCAGGTTGAGCGCCTTAATGATCCTACCGCTCACGCCGAGATGATCGCCGTTACAGCCGCGTCTAATAATCTCGGCAGCTGGCGCTTAAACGAGTGCGATATTTATGTTACTCTTGAGCCTTGCATTATGTGCACCGGCGCTTTGCTCTCTGCGCGGATAGTTAATTTATACTTTGCCGCTTTCGATCCTAAGTTCGGGGCCTGCGGATCGGTATACAACCTCGCCGAGGAAGGCAAGTACAATCACAAGCTTAACGTCTATACAGGAATTTATTCAGCCGAGAGCCTGTCCATGCTCAAAAGTTTTTTCGGCAAAATAAGGAACGGCAGGCAGAATTGATCTGAATTCCGGCAACTCACAATATTGCCTGACTTCTTGATTAAAATATTTAATAATAATAATTTGAGTTCAAAAAGTAGGATTTTGATGAAACTTATATTTTTCGGATCACCGGGAGTGGGAAAAGGTACCCAGGCTAAGATCTTATCAGCCAAGCTTAATATACCGCACATATCAACGGGTGATATATTAAGGAAAGCCGTTACTGAGCAGACCCCGCTGGGTATAAAAGCTCAAGAGGCTATCAAGAAGGGTGAGCTTGTTTCCGACGATATTATGATCGGTATTATTCGCGAATCTTTGTCAAAACCTGAATGTGATAAAGGATTTATACTCGACGGTTTTCCAAGAACTAAAACACAAGCCGTTGAGTTCGACCTGCTTCTCAAAGAAATTTGCGGTTCGGACATTACGCTTATAGCGCTCACCGGCAACGACGAGGAAATAATTAAACGCCTTACCAACAGGCGGGCCTGCATGGTGTGCAGCAATATTTTCAATTATAATGAAATTAAGGACCTCCGCAAATGCCCTTCCTGCGGCGCTGAAAACAGCTTCTATCAGAGAAACGACGATAAGGAAGAAGTAATAAAACACAGGCTGCAGATTTATAAGAGTTCAACAAAACCCGTGCTTGAGCATTATAAATAGAAGGGAAAAGTAATTTCAATAGACGCTATCGCTCCCGTTGAGGAGGTAACCAACCAAATCCTCGCTTCGCTTAAAAAAGCAGGAAGCGAGAAAATTACGTCTTAGGCTTGATGACGGCTTTATGCGCTTTGCCGTCCTCCAGTTTTATTATTTTCGCCTGATGCTTCTTTACAAGGTCGTAATTATGAGTTGCCAGCAGAACTGCCGTACCTCGCCCGTTTATTTTAATAAGTATGTCCAGTATCTCATAAGAGGTCTCGGGATCCAGATTTCCTGTCGGCTCATCCGCCAGTATTAATATCGGCTCGTTTACAAGAGCCCTTGCTATTGCCACTCGCTGCTTCTCTCCGCCCGAAAGCTCGTCCGGCATGCTGTAACGGCGGTGCAGAAGCCCTACTTCCGTCAGCGCGTCGTTTACCTTCCTTTTAATTTCCCTGCCGGATGCGCTGGTGGCTTCCAGTATGAAGGCAAGATTATCGTAAATGTTCCGGTCCTTTAGAAGTTTAAAATCCTGGAATATAATTCCGAGCTTCCTTCTAAGGTAAGGCAGCTCCCTCGGTTTTACGCTGGCTGAATCATACCTTTCAAAAACCACGTTTCCGGCTGCGGGGATAACGTTCATGTATATCATCTGAAGCAGCGTGCTTTTTCCCGCGCCGCTCTTGCCTATTAAAAAACAAAATTCGCCCTGGTCAAGTTCAAAGTTAAGATCAGAAAATACTTCCTGATTCTGATAGCCGAAATAAACGTTGTTGAAGCTTAGCATTATTATTTCCTCTTTCTGGCTATTATCTGTATCCTCTCCGAGTCGGCGCTTCCTTCGTCGTATGAGAAAGAATCGTAGCACTGCACTACGTAAAGCCCAGCCAATTCAAGCAGTTCAAAATAAACCTCAAACGGGTATATCTTCTGCCTGTGAATCTCTGTGTGTATTTTTCCGTCCAATTTTATCATGAATATATTCTTATGAATCCTGCTTGTGGCATCGTACTGACTCTGCTGCTTGAACTTTATTCCCTTGTAGGAACCGGTTCTTATAGGCACTTTGGCGTGCTTTACACTGTTCTTCTCAAGGCTCGCGTCAAATGTAAATACGCCTTTGTCGCTCAGCAGCGAAGATACCTCCTTAAAAGTATTTAGCATTTTATTGCGCGTGGTAAGATAATTAATACTGTCGAATGTTGAGTACACCAGGTCAAACTTATTCTTGAATGGAAGGTTTGTCATATTGCAGCAGACTTTAACTACACGCGGCTTCGTCTCCGCCGAAAGCATGCTCTTTGATATATCAGTCGCTATAAGATGCGGATAATAAGACATGAAGTAACTGGCGAAAGTGCAGTTCCCAGCCGCAAGCTCCAGCGTTCTCGCATTGCTTCCGACATACCGGCTCACCAGACTGGCAATATATTCCGACCATACTTTGTAATCCACCTTCTTCATTATGAAGGAATAGACTAAAGCCAGTTTGTCGTATATTTTCTCCTCTTCAGAAACAGTCATGCTTTTCTTCTGTTATTAATTATCCTTGCCGCGCAGCTAAGCGCCTGCATCATGCTTGATGCGTCAGCGGTTCCTTTTCCCGCTATGTCATAGGCTGTGCCGTGATCCGGCGATGTCCTGATTATCGGCAGTCCCGCAGTATAGTTTACCCCGGCGCCGAAGTTAAGTAATTTAAAGGGAATCAGCGCCTGATCGTGATACATGCCTATTACCATATCAAATTTTTTATGCATCCTGTTTGCAAAAAATGCATCGGGCGAAAAGGGTCCGTATAGATAAGCCGCGTCTTTGTGCTTGTCCATAACCGGCTTTATTATTTTAATTTCCTCGCTGCCTATTAGTCCGCTCTCGCCGGCGTGCGGGTTTAATCCGAGTACGGCAATTCTGGGATTCTTAATTCTTAAATCCTTTTTAAGAGTATGCGTTACTATATCTATTGTATCGCTCAGTCTTCTCTTAGTAAGAAGCGAAGATACTCTTTCCACCGGCTCGTGTATTGTTGCTAGCGCCGCGTTCATCTCTTCAGAGAGGAACGTCATTACGAATTTCTTCGTCTTCGACCATTTCGCGTACATCTCGGTATGACCCGGAAAGTTTATTCCGGCCATGCTTATAGCGTGTTTCGATATTGGCGCTGTAATCACAGCATCGGCATGTTTTCTAATAACCATATCGAAGGATAGTTTTATCGCCTCGTAAGCCGCTCTGCCTGATACAGCTGTAGGCGTGCCGGGTGTCTGCTTAAAGTCTCCCGTATCTATTATCTTCACGCCGCGTCTGAACCTGCCGGCATAATCCTTCTCAACGCTGTAACTAAACTTAGGTTCAACAGCCTCAGCCGCTTTCTCAAATACTTTAGCGGGACATATAAAATAGAACCTGTCGCCGGATCCGGCAGCCGAATTCAAAGTCTTTATTGCAATTTCGGGGCCTATACCGTTTATGTCGCCGCAGGTTAATACAAATTTCTTCATCATTTTTTGGTTAATGTAAAATTGCCGGTCCCCTTAATATCCACAAACTCAAACACCCGGTGGGGATTAGTGTAAATCCATCTTTCAATTACCTTGCCGTTATCATTAGAACTGCGCTCTATTTTCTGCGGCGCTCCGAAGGTAATGTATACCTTTCCCCTGTCAGTATCTAAACCGCTTTTCCCTGAGAGAGGAATAAAATTTTTCGCCGCGTAATCAATTCTCTGGTAATACTCGTTCATCAGAGGATTGTACTGCGAATTCGGTGTAGGGTCAGTTTTCTTCCAGTAGTCGTAAAGCGCTTTCGCATAATTTTCCCTGTCTTCCTTTAAAAGACGGCTTATTACCGAATCAGGCTCAATAAATTTAAGCAGCTTAATTGCCTGCTCGGGATCTATCAATGAAAACGGCTTGTATATCCACACAACCCTTGTTTCAAATCTTGCGGGATGCGGATCGCCTTTTTTCAATCCGGCCAGAATAACCGTTTTTCCAACCCTCATCTTTCTGCTGAAACCGCTGACTATAAAGTTTCTTGTTTTTATTCCGGAGGTAGTGTCATTTATTGTTATTTCGCCTCCGCACCTCTCAGGCTCAAGCACTCCGCTGAACGCCTTGCCGGTACTTCCGTTGTATACAGTATCATCGCCGGAAATTACTTTAACATATATAGATTTTAATGATGTATCGGCGCTTGGAATGATCAAAGAAAAG
Source organism: Ignavibacteriaceae bacterium (assembly GCA_046703345.1). GTDB lineage: Bacteria > Bacteroidota > Ignavibacteria > Ignavibacteriales > Ignavibacteriaceae > FEN-1297. The sequence goes on along the minus strand of JBJKTB010000418.1, from coordinate 7,828 downwards.
TTATCTTCCGAGAAAGGAATATCCCCGTCAAAATTTGTCAGTCTGAATCTGCCCGCACCGCACGGATCGCTGCCGCCGTTTACTACTATTGGATGATAGAATTTTCCGGCTTCTTCTTTGCCTGCCTTTATAAACAAAGGCCTCATTCTCATTTCCCGGTTCGAATTATTGTCGGTTACTATCGGCAGAAACCTGTACCTCCCTTTCTTAAGCCGGAAACTCACCACTCCTTCGTAAAAATGATCGCGCGAATTGGTCTCCTCGAAGCTCGTTGTATACAATTCGTCCTGCTTGATCTGCCTGGCTATATGAACAGAATTGGAATCCGTAACCTCAACGGCTATGCTGAAGTTTGCCGTGTACCCGTTGTCGTCCTTCATAAAAACAAAACGGTTGAAAGGAATTCTGTATGAATAATAAACAATAATGCCGGAATCGGATGGCAGCACATGTGTCTCGTTGAAGAGGAATTCTTCCATACCCTGCGCATAAACGCATGTCATAAGTAACGCTGTAAGAACTAATGCTCTTTTGACGATATTCAATATTTCCTCTTCGTTGTTAGTGTGAAGCGAATTTTTAACACTAAATATAGAATATTTTGAATATCCGCAAAACCTCAAAAGCTTTGCTTTAATTTTTAAACTGGCTGTTTATTTTTGTTAATAACCTTGCCTTTGCGGTTAAGGCAAAGCCTAAAGTTGATTTATACCTAAGCAGTTTATATGCTAAGCCGGATATTAGAGGCCTCATTAATTTGATTAACCGACAATTTTAAGTGTTGGGGAATATGATAAAAATTATAAGATCCGTAGTGCCTGCCGCTCAGACAGGCTTACCGGTTTTTAATGCCTTTCAAACAATCTCTTTACTTTTAGAATAAAAATGTGGGGTAAGGAAAATGAATCAATGTCAGTAAATTAAACCGAACCGGATAAAAGCTCACGCATTTATCCGGTATTCAGTTTTTTACTTCAAATCAGCATCATTATGAATTGATTCCCGGCGCGGATATTTACTCCGCAGCCTAAGAGATTAGCTGTTCATGTTGTTTAGGAAGTCTTTGTTGTTCTTGGTTCCCCTTATCTTATCAAGCAGAAAATCCATAGCTTCCACCGGCGAGAACTCGCTGAGAATCTTTCTCAGTATCCATACCTTGGCAAGCTCGTCCTCTTTCATAAGCAGGTCTTCCCTTCTGGTGCCGGAGCGGTTAACGTCGATGGCGGGGAATACTCTTCTGTCGCTCAAGTCGCGGTTAAGCACGAGTTCCATGTTGCCGGTTCCCTTGAACTCTTCGAATATAACATCGTCCATTCTGCTGCCGGTATCGATAAGAGCCGTCGCTATGATTGTAAGGCTTCCGCCGTCTTCTGTGTTTCTCGCAGCTCCGAAGAATCTTTTCGGTTTGTGAAGAGCGTTCGCGTCAACACCGCCGGAGAGTATTCTGCCGCTGTGAGGCACCACTATGTTGTGAGCTCTCGCCAGACGTGTTATACTGTCGAGAAGGATTACAACGTCTTCTTTTGCTTCTACGAGTCTCTTCGCCTTCTCTATAACCATGTCGGCTACCTGCACGTGTCTTTCCGCGGGCTCGTCGAATGTAGAGCTTATAACTTCGCCCTTAACAGATCTCTCCATATCCGTTACTTCTTCAGGTCTTTCATCGATAAGAAGTATTATAAGTTTTATTTCCGGATGATTTCTTGTAATGGAATTTGCAATCTTCTGAAGAAGAATCGTTTTTCCGCTCTTGGGAGGAGATACGATTAGTCCTCTCTGCCCTTTGCCTATGGGCGACAGCAGATCCATTATTCTCATCGAGTATTCGCCGGGAGCTGACTCCACGTTAATTCTCTTCGTCGGATAAACCGGAACAAGGTTGTCGAATAATGTTCTTTCCCTAATTCCTTCCGGCTCCATACCGTTCACAGCTTCAACTCTTAAAAGAGCGAAGAATCTTTCGCCTTCCTTAGGCGGCCTTACCTGGCCGCTCACAAAATCTCCCGTCCTTAAGCTGAATTTCTTAATCTGGGATGGCGATACGTATATATCGTCAGGTGAAGGCAGATAATTATAATCCGATGAACGCAGAAATCCGTATCCGTCGGGCAATACTTCAAGCACTCCTTTCGAAAAGGTGAGACCGTCCTTGGCAGTCTGCGCTTCAAGTATCTTAAAGATGAGTTCTTGTTTCCTCAAATCACTATAGCCGGAGATGTTCAGCTCTTTGGCTATCGCATTAAGCTCGACTATCTTCTTCGATTTGAGTTCGGAAATATCCATTGGCATTTTACTAGTCCTACTAATTTATAATGTACATATTGTTTGATTAAATTTTATGCTTCCAAAGGTTTTACACCGGACATGCTTACGGGGTTAAACTTGTTTTTAATTGTTTGCTTTGAAAGGAACAAGAGGCTTGACAGAAACATACGTCTAATTTAAAATAATGTCAAGCGGTTTAAGGTTTATAAATCGAAGTTTTTATCTCTCCCAGGAGATACATACTTCCAAGTACAACCAGACAGTCCTCCCTTTCAGTATCCTTAAATTTTTTAATGAAATTTACCGGGTCGTTCTCGGGTATTACGCTTAATCCGGATTCCGAGGCGATATTCTGCAATTCCTCTACGCTGCTCGAACGCTCATAATCCACACGCGTTACTCTGATTTCGTCGAAATGAACCCGTAGCTTCTCGAGCATCGGTTTGATCTGCTTATCTTTCATTACCCCGAAAAGCAGTATCTTTCTGCGGTACTTGCTCTCATCCCTCTTAAATTCGGAAAGAAAACTTTCCACCCCTTCTGGATTATGAGCCGAATCGAAAATTATATCAGGTTTATGCGAATAATACTCAAATCTTCCCTGTAATCCTGTGTTTTTTATTACATTCTTAATGCCGCGTCTTATTAAATGCGAGTCGTCCAGCAGCAGTGTTTTTATCACCGTAAGAGACGCAAGCGCCGCGTTGTATTTCTGGTATCCTCCTCTTAGAGGCATGTTCCAGTCGTCCAGTTCTATCTCTTCGGTATAAAGTTCAACAGCGTGTTCCCGCTCGTTTATGTAATCTTCAATTTTGAAAAGCCTGCAGTCCTCCTGACGGCACCTGCCTTCAATTACCTCTAAAGCTTCAGGCATCAGCCTCCCGGTAAACACTACGCTGCCTTTTTTTATTATTGCGGCCTTCTCTCCGGCTATCTTTGATATGGTGTCGCCCAAGATGTTCGTATGTTCCAGACTTATCGACGTTATTATTACTGCCAGCGGCTTAAGTACATTGGTGGCGTCCAGCCGTCCCCCGAGCCCGGTTTCAATAACCGCGTAATCCACTTTCTGATCGGCGAAATATTTAAATGCCAGTGCCGTGGTTACTTCGAAGAATGTAAGCTGATGCCCTTCTATGTAGCCGTCATACTCCTCAAGGAATTTCGTCAGGTAATCGTCGGGTATCTGTTCTCCGCCGATCTGTATCCGCTCGTTATACTTTACGAAGTGAGGCGAAGTATATAATCCGGTTTTATATCCGGCTTCAGTAAGTATGCTCGCTATAAAAGATGCTGTGCTGCCCTTGCCGTTTGATCCCGCGATGTGGTACGTTTTTATCCTGTCCTGCGGATCGCCTATAACGCGCAGAAACTCCTTTATGTTATCCAGCCCGAGTTTCATTCCGAATGTGTGAAGAGCAAATAATTTTTTTAATGCGGTATCGACGTCCATTGGTGTCAGATTAAATATGAGCCGGTTAATTGTGAAAGTTTATCTATTCCGTTTTCCGCGCAGTATTTTTCCAGAGATTCTACTATCTCCTCTGCTGCTTTCGGATTTATAAAATTTACGGTTCCTAGCTGAAAAGCGGAAGCACCGGCTATCATAAATTCTACCGCGTCCTGCCAGCTCGTTATTCCGCCTATACCTATTATCGGAATTTCTACCTTTTGTTTTATCTCGAGCACCTTGGCCAAGGCTACCGGCTTAATTGCCGGACCGGATAATCCTCCGGTTATGTTGCGTATCTTCGGTCTGCGCGTCTTTATATTGAACGCAGTGCCCACCAAAGTATTTATCGCAGAAACTGCGTCTCCGCCTTCCTCCTTAACTACCCTGGCGAATTCGGAAATGTAAGATACGTTTGGAGAAAGCTTAATTATAACCGGTTTATTCGTAACTGCTTTTACTTTGCCGGTAATGCTTCCTACAAACTTTAAGTCGTTGCCGAACTGCAGACCTCCTTCTTTTACATTGGGGCATGATACGTTGATTTCAAAGGCGTAGATTGCATCTTCCTGCGTTAAGATCTTTGTGCACTCAACGTACTCTTCTACGCTGCTCGCGGCAATATTGCAGATGAGCGGCACATCGAATTGCTTAAGGAACGGGATCTTCTCCTTAAGAAATACCTCAACTCCCACATTGGCTAACCCTATCGCGTTTAGCATTCCGGCAGGGGTTTCAACTATTCTCTGAGGCGGGTTGCCTTTCCTTGGTTTTAAACTTAAAGATTTTGTTACTATTCCGCCAATCTTGTTCAGATCTATAAACTCAGCCATCTCGTTGCCGTAGCCTACTGTCCCGGAAGCCAGCATTACCGGATTGCGGAATTTCATAGGTCCTACCTGCACGGATAAATCTACGCCGCTCATAATATTATATCCCTTACGTTAAAGACTGGCCCGTCTTTGCATACGAGTTTGTACTTATCGGGAGTTTGTGTCGATTCGACCGGGCAGCCCTGGCATATGCCGAAACCGCACGCCATCGCGCACTCGGTAGATACTTCGCAGTCTATATTCCTCGCTTCGCTGAATTCCTTTAAGGCTTTCAGCATCGGCGTAGGACCGCACCCGAATATTTTTACCTTCCCGTATTCAGAAAGATCTTTTCCGCTTTCAAGAAGCTCAATTACAGTTCCCTTAAATCCCAAAGAGCCGTCATCCGTGGCTATGGAAATGTTCTTCATCCCGTGGGTAATTACGTCTGAGTGAGTTCTGCCGCCGATAAATGATAAAATCTGTTTCTTCTCCCCAAGCGCTCTGATAAAATACGGGAAAGGCGCTACTCCCAATCCCCCGGCCGCTATAACTGCGGTATCGTAATCGCCGTCCAGCGTAAAACCGTTTCCTAACGGGCCGAGCACATCTATCGTTTCGCCGAATTGCTTTTCGGCAAGAATTTTTGTCCCCTGTCCGTATACGTTAAACATAAGATAGAAAAAATCTCCTTCAACGTCGCATACGCTGAAAGGCCTTCTTAAAAGCGGCGAAATGGTCTCCGATACCCTTACGTTTAGAAATTGTCCGGGGTTTATTGAGCCGGCAATTTCAGGCGACTTAACCTTAAGAAGAAAAATTTGGTTTTCCAGTTCTATTGATTTTTCAACGGGCGCGTTGATGATAAACAAGGTACTTCCTTTTAGATTTAAACCTGACCGCTGTTAACCTGATTTTGATTGATGTTAATCGAGGTAGGCCGATTTCCTTTCGAACGGCAGCACATTTAAGCTGCTTTTTAATTCGTCCTTATACTTTTAAATCCGGCAGCCCTTTATTTAAAGGTGTTTTCTCATTACCCGGACTCATTTAAACTCGGCGGTATTTAGATAACTAAAATAATCAATTTTATTTAAACAGGTCAAGAGATTTATCGGTGTTCAAATTAAAATCACAATTAGAGAAATATTTTATTCAGTAGGCGCCGCAGCGGACAAACAAAGTTCGTCCGCTGCTTTCATTCCGCCTTATTGCAGAAGAACAAGTTTTTTTATAGCACTGTAGCTGCCCGCCTGAAGCCTGTAAAAATATACTCCGCTCGCTAGTCCGTACTTATCCGCAGAAAATTGAACGGTATGTTCTCCGGCGGACTGTTCTTTATTTATAAGAGTTGCTACTTCGTGTCCGAGAATATTAAAGACTTTCAAAGTTACATGGCCGTTGGCCGTTAGCCTATAGCTGATTGAAGTTGAAGGATTAAACGGATTCGGATAGTTCTGGTAAAGTGCAAATTCAGCCGGTGCTTCCTCATTTTTTTCTACCGATGTTAAGGGAGAAGAAAACTGTGCATCGTCCAGATACAATGTTCCGGTCCCGGCGCCGCCGGGAATACGGCTTAGATAAACGCCGTAGTATACCTTATCCGATCCTGTAGTACCGCTGGATAATTTGAATGTTGCTAGTTTCCATCCGGCCCAGTTAATTGTATCGGGCGACGAATAATTAATTGAAGCTGAATCCTGCGCAAAGAAATATTTTATCTGGTTGCCGCTTAGATCTCCGAAAACTCTTATCCCGAAACTTATGCCGCTGTCGGGATTAAGAATTAAGGCTTTCTTCTTCATCAGTAGAATCGATCCTCCGGCTGAAGAATTAAACATGTACTGCAGTTTGCCGGATTTGACGCCTGAAAATTTCTGCTCTGTTGAAATACTAAATCCGGTTCCTGATTCATCGGCTCCGGTTAAATAGGTCTGCCATCCCTCTCCAGAATCGAAATTGTCGAGCGCGTACGTAAGGTCATTCTGATCGGCGCCCGTTCTGAAATTTATTTCTTTCTGCTCGCCAAGCGGAAGATCATCCGTGTCTGAGATGCCGGCTCCCAGTACAAGTTTATAGTCAGCATTAGCAGCTAAAGCAGATGCCGGCTCAAAATAAATCTTCCCGAGCCCGCCTTCCGAAAATATTTTAACGTTCTTCACAGAGACTCTCTCGTTAGAAGAATTGTATAAATTTATCTGTCCCGCCAAAGACGAGTTGTAAACAGGCGCGTCGAATATAAGCCTGAACTGTACGTAAGGCGTAACCTCCTGCTGCCCGTCGTCAGGATAATTTTCAAGAAGAGCAATCCTGTTTCTGTTCTTTGTAACGAAGGAGAAAGAATATGCGCTGTCTATAGGAACGTTCCATTTGCTCAAAGCGCCGGTCGATTCGGTTACTTTATATTCGGTAGCTTTCTCGAACGCTAGATCCGGCTTAAAGACCATTGTTTTATCGCCGTCCTCCCAGGTAAAAGTCCCTGCAGCAGCGGGCGTAATGCTGAAAGCGCTTTCCGCGCTCTGCTTGTTCATTATTCGATTGAAAGATATGCTTACCGAAGCGCTGGCTTTAACGCTGTCCTCTGAAACTGCCGGGTAATGTCCTAGCACAAGCGGAGCGATTGTTGTGTCGTATTGAAGGTACGCGTCGGCAAAGACGGTCTTGTTGGCTGCCACAGTTATCTCGGCCGAGTCTTTAAAATAATTTTCCGCTTCGATAATAACTTTGTAATTTCCAGGCGCAAGACTGTCGAACATGAAAAAGCCGTTATTTTCCGCATCCCCGAAGCAGGTTCTTCCTCCCGGTACAAGCGTAACTTTAATGTTGTTTATTGGCTTGAATACATCGCTGGTAGAGGGTATCGCGTAATAGTCCGCTCGCTGTTCGGCATCTCTTACTATTCCTGCAGCCATGCCAGTACTGATGGGCGTTAAATTAAAATAAGAAATAAAAGCTTTAGCAATAGCCCACGCTTCGTGCTTTAAATAGGCCTGATTCTTCAGCCTCCACGACTCCGGTACATAATCGTGGAATGAGCCTTCGGACAATGTGCCCGGCATATTAAGCCCTTTAAATACTCCGAGATAAGGCTGGCCGGTTCCGTAAAAATCGAAATCTCCTCGTGAATATTTTGCTGTAGTTCTGTGAGCTGTATAAATTTCGGAAGCTACATAATTCGCCATATCAAGCGAGGAAGGATAGGTCGGGGCGTTGTCTTTTCCCTGAAACAGCAATAAAGTATAATTTGATTGTGCATTATACGCGTTGCTGTGTATGGCGTGAAAGTAATCTACGTCGTTTG
>JBJKTB010000417.1:0-4423 GCA_046703345.1 Ignavibacteriaceae bacterium | reverse complement strand
ATACCGAATACGCTGTGAGTATTAAAAAGACTGAAGTATAATAAAGTGTAGATATTATTCTGGATGATACAGTCAACTCAATTTCTCCGATGGAGATAGACTTCTCTTCAGATTTTTAATTCTGAAGCCTAAACTAATTACTGCTCCTAATAACCGGCCAGTACTGTTTAATTATCGAAAGAAAAATTCAAAAATTAAGTCTCCTGCTCCATTAATTCTCAATTTTTTTATCATTAAATCACTTTATCGTAAAATATCGCAGAATTTACCAAAAAGGATTATTGAACGACAGCAAGCTTTCTTCGTTTCTCGTACGCTTCTCTTGTTATCCTTACGTCCTCTATGAACTTTGGCAGCTCTTCCAGTCGCAGAGCCTGCGGTCCGTCTACCAGGGCTTTCATCGGATCGGGGTGAAAATCTACAAGTATCATATTTGCGCCTGCTATTACTCCCTGCGCTGTGGCATGAAATACGTCTAGAATTCCTTCGGGCGAAGCCTCTCTTGAGCCGACCGAATGAGAAGGATCAACACAGACGGGCATACGGGTTAGCCTTTTTATTGCGGGTACAATGCTGAAGTCGACCATGTTTCTATGCGGCTCGGAAAAACTGGTCTTCATACCCCGGAGACAAAACACAACGTTGGCGTTTCCTTCACTGGCCAGGTATTCGGCGGCGTTTAACGATTCATTTAATGTAATGCCGAATCCCCTCTTTAGCAGAATTGGAAATTCTTTCTGACGGCCTACTATTTTTAGAAGTTCAAAATTCTGCGTGTTTCGGGTACCTATCTGAAGCATTACGCCTGTCGGATTTCCGGTAAGATTCAACGCCTCGTTTACTTCATCAATATGACTTTCGTGGGTAATTTCCATCGCAATTATTTTGATTCCGTATTTGCCAGCTAACTCAAATACGTAAGGCAGACAATCTTTGCCGTGTCCCTGAAAAGAATAAGGATTGGTCCTTGGCTTATAAGCGCCCATCCTTGTGCATGTCTGGCCGTTCTCCTGAAGAGCTTTCATCATAAGCTCAACGTGTTCTGGCGTATCCACAGCGCAAAGTCCGGCAAAGATATTAAGATTGTCCTGATCGAATCTCACTCCGTTGTATTCAAATCCTGTGGTACGCTTACTGTCTTTATGCCTTCCGAGAATCCTGTACTCTTGTGAAACTCTCACTACGCGCTCTACCGCCGGCAGAGATTCTATAGCTTCTTTGCTTAATGCCGCCGTATCTCCGAAAAGATATATCTCTGTTAAACTCTGAAACTTTCCTTCAACTTTATGTATTTGAGCTCTTATATTTACTAGATCGTCAAGGTATTCCCAAGTCTTCCTGAATGCTTCCGAATTTTCATCTGCGTCCTGCTTTAATATAACAATCATTGTGTCCGCTTCTCCTAAAGTTCATTTGTATAAAATTAAGTTTCAAATTTAATAAAAAAGATTTGCACTGTTGTGGTTTGAGGTACGAAAAAATATTTTTTCAGCTTGGAATATTTATGCAGCAATTTGGAAGAGAGGGCTGTCAAATTTCAACATAAGCTGTGCAACCATAATTCAGAAATCCAATCAGAGTATTGTTGGGATGCACGGGAACCGTAAGGTTGTTACCAGAAATTTCTTAAAAAATTCATTCGCTGCGCCGCTATTTTTATCGCCGCATAAACATTATCCCGTGTTAAATGAAAAGCTGCCTTAAAAGTTCTGCAACTTCACTCTCAAGACAGCTTTTATTCGAACATACTCTCGTAAGAAAACCCAAACCGGAATATTAGGCTTCTAGTATCTAAGATGAATTATTTTTCATCCTTTTATTCGTACCGTTATTTCAATAAAACAAGTTTACGCGTTGCGATATATTCGCCGGCTTTAAGCTGATAAATATAGACGCCGCTTGCAAGATGACTGCCGTCGAATATCACGTTATAGCTTCCGGGCGCTTTAACCGAATTAACCAGAGTAGCCACCTCGCTGCCGAGAATGTTGAATACCTTTAAAGTAACGCGGGTTTGAGTAGGAACTTCAAAGTTAATAACGGTTGTCGGGTTGAAGGGATTAGGATAATTCTGATTAAGTTGAAATCCTTTAACAGTGCTGACTTCTTTAGGAACCGATGTAACAGCCTGCGGCGTTACAGTAAACGATGCGTCGGTAGAAAAATTTGCGCTGTAATCTAATGTAACGCTTGAGGTCTGGCCTGCATCATAGCCGAATAATTCCGTCGTAACGCTGTAATTCCCGGGAACCAGTCCGCTGATAGTATAATTGCCGTTCTGGTCGGAAACACCGTATGAGTAAACTTGCTGATTGTCGTCGGTGGCGTATACTATTGCGCCGTTGACCGGTGCGCCCGAGTTATCAGTTACCGAACCGTTTACTTCCGCCGCTCCCGAATCAGGCGAAGTTAGTACAGTAAAATTAATCCCGGAATCAATTCCGTTCGAGTCGACCGTTACAGAGTCAGCATCTTTCCATCTTAGAGTCTGGCTTCCGTCGTACTTGAAGAAGGTTGGTTTATATCCGTCCTGCGGAAGGGCCATTAAAATGTAGCTGCCAGGGATTAAATTTGAGAACGAATATTCGCCTGTTGAATCAGTTACTGTGGAATATTTCCTGTGATAAAGATGATCGTTAAAATTGCCTAGCCTTATGGCGTGAACAATTGCTTCAACTCCTTGGCCGCTGCTGTCCTGCACAGTTCCGCTTATTCCGTTGCTGTAGGCCGGCTTATGCTCAAGTACCATATTTATGCCCTGAACGTTTTGCGTAACTGCTATACGGTCGGCGTCCAGAAAACTGTATTTGTTGTTATAATATTCCGAATAATAGTTGTGGTCAATCGGTTTGGCATATACAACCAGCGTATCGCCTCCGCTTACTTTAACCGAGAAGTTGCCCGAGCTGTCAGTCATCGCGTGATAAAATCTATGACTGTAAGAGTTGAAAGCGATATTGTATATTACAATTAATGACCTTAAAGGATTTCCCGATGAGTCCTTTACACTGCCGGTCATTGTAAATGTTTGAGGCGGTGCTTTCGGAGATAAAGAAATATTTATTCCGGTACTGTCGCCGGAATTCAAAGTGATTTTTTCCGCCTGCCGTATATCCCTTACATTGTTGTAATACTGGCTGAAGTACCCTCCTGCTGAAGCCGATATCAGATAACTCCCAGGGAATAAACTAACCGAATATGATCCCGTGCTGTCGGTTCTTACGTTTGTCATTCCCCAGCCGAACACCGGAATAAATGATATTTTGCCGTTGGCTATTGAGCTTCCGTCTTTGCTGCTGATTAACTTGCCGGTAACTACAGCCTTTGAAAGCGCCGAATCCAGCGATACAGTAACAGTATCCGACGGCGAGCTTTCCGCCTGTCTTTGAACAGCAGTAACATAATATGAATATGTATCCCCCTTCTGAACAAACTTGTCTATCCAAGTCGTCATCGGCACCCGGCTGTAAATCCTTTCAAATTTATTAGTATCATTATCGGATAGATTTTTTCTGTAGACGTTATATTTCGTCTGATTCATGAATCCTGATTTTGCCCCCTGCCAGTCTAATTTTACATAAACAAACTTTTGCCATGTTTGCTGTGTCGCAGTCAAATTGGCGGGTGCAGTTGGCTGAGCTTTTATATTGAACATAATCACGAATACTAAAAAAATGCTGAATACGGTAAATCTTCTTAATTTCATAAATCACCTTGTTGTTTAATAATTTCTCCTCGATTAAGTAAATATTAGCTGTAAAATTACAAATCGGATAGCGCCGGATACTTAAATGTTTGTCTTGATACAGCATTCGGCTTTATAAAAATTATACAAAATCGTGCCATCGCTTAAAATCATATTAAATTCATTTTAAATAAGAACTGGCGACAAAATTGTCGCTTTTTACAGTAATGAGTTTCTGTTTCTTCGCCTGATGTTAATGGGAATTAGACAAAGATTTTTAATTTAAGTTAAATTCATCATCAGTTTGAATTCAAAAATTTTAATTTTTAGAAGAGAAATGTGTCTTGGATAACGTCAGAATTAATGATGATAATCTGGAAAAAATTAACTTAGAAATTATTACTATTCTATTTACCGCATGAATGTAAATTTTACACTCGGACGTTTGAGATTTAAAATAAATTATAATCTATACGCGATAATAGAAATAAAGGATTGAATGGTTTACCCGGTTAGCATAAACATTTCATGCGGCTGTTTCCTCACCCGGCCTGATAGGGGCCGCTGCGCTTTTAATCTTCAGCATGAGAAACGTAGAAAGAGTTCCTATTGCGAAAGTGCCTATCCAGAGTATAAAGGCTCCGTAATGCTGAAGAATTATCGTGCCTATCCAAGGCCCTAGTGCGAAGGCAAAACTGAAAGTCATCTGGAAAACTCCCATATATTCTCCTCTTCTCC
>JBJKTB010000416.1:0-3344 GCA_046703345.1 Ignavibacteriaceae bacterium | reverse complement strand
TGAAGAGTAGCGTATATCTGTCTTAAAGAGTCGGGATTCCAGTAGTCGTCTTTTACGTTCCAGGGACCAACATCCCACACCGGCGCTACTACGCTTCTTCCGCCGTACGAAACTCTCACTTCAAAATCGTATGTTTTATCGTTCTTATTCAAAACAAGAAAAGAAGGCAGCGCCACAAAATGATCGTGCGCTACTATTATATGGCCGTTGGCGCAGGTTCCGCCGACAAGCCCTTCTCTAGTAGCGTAAATTAAGTACTGCGTATCCGCCGGCTTCGGTGGAACTCCCGAAGCCGCTGCTTTACGCATAGCCTGCTGCTGAAGCGCCTGATCTCTGTATATGAACGGCCCGTTCTGGTCCGCGCCGCTGTAGTATGCCGCGTTTATAGAATTCTTCGAAAGCCCCGCGTTAACCTGAAGCGCCATTACGGCTCCCGGCAGCACCGGCACCTGGTCTATTATTAGCATGCTCAAGCCGTCGGATTTAACTATAATTGTGTATGGCTTGTAAGGAAAGGGCGTCTTCACATTATTAATTAGGAAGAATCCGTTTGCGTCGGTTTCCCCGTGCTTTACCGCAGTTGAGAAGTCGGGCAGACTGAAGACTCCTTTATTTGTATTAATCGTTTTCCCTGTGCCGCTCTTCGAAAGCTTATGTGTAAAAAGATAAACGTCTGCTCCTTCAACCGGCTTTCCGGTAGAGGTGTCTATAACCGTACCGTATACGTTGCCCACCATCGAGTCGGGTGATATCGCGCCGTGGTTATCCTGGGCTTCAGTGTTAGTTATTGTAATTAAACTTAGTATTGAAATCCCTAAAAACAGTAAGTGTAACTTTTTAATCATAGTTAAATTCCCTATCTGGATTTTTCTTTTTTTATTGTTCCGTCTGCGTAATTGAAAAGATATTTATCGTTGTTCCCCGTAAGCGACGCCCCTGTTACTTCAAGCTGCCCGCCCTTCGTCCAGCGCGGATTAGACGTTGAGAAGCGTTCATCAGGTGAAGGCAGCAGTACTTCCCTCAATCCCGATCCGTCATATCTTACCACCCATACGTGGGCAGTAGTCAAAGGGCTGTGCCCTTCGGAGTTGTAGATCTCAAACGCAGCGAGCCCTCCGGGAGGGTTCCATGCCGCAGTCCCTATCTTCTGGCCGCTTCTTAGCAGAAGAAGATTTTTACCGGATGATGAGGATGATTTTATTATCCATACGTTTGTCCCCGCGCCGGTTTCTTTCGTGAGAAGAATGAAATCTTTTCCCGGAGATGTTGAGATCGTATCACCTCTAATTATTTTTTCCCTTCCCGGCACAGCCGCCGAACTATCCTTTGCCGCGGATGCCGGCTTTCCCTTTCCGCCGCATCCTGAAGTAAAGAATATCATTACTGTTAGCATTGATATAACAATATTGAATCGCATCTTTTCCCGTTTATATAAAAGTTTATAAATTAGACAAATTTTTTCCATTCAGCCTTTAGCCGCAGATTATAATAATTAAGTTAATCTTTGTAATTCGCGAAAATCGCGGCTTTCTCACCCGGCGTTAATAATAAACAAAATACAGCTCCGCTTCTATGTATTTCGGCATCAAAAGTTTAAAAAAAATAATTCTTGCTTTTTGAAATGGGAGATGAATAGGAAAGACAAACTGCACCCAGTCAATTCAGCCGGTTAACAATTTATTCATGCATCCATGCATCCATGCAGCCATGCATCCATGCCGTCATGCATCCACAAACTTCTTTCACGTTTAACTGATATTTCCTTTCCGGCTACTCCAAATTAACAACTACTCTACCCGTAATTTTCCCTTCCAGTATAAGATCGATATGCTCTGAAAGATCGTCAAGCCCGCATTCCGAGTACATTTTGTCAAGCATGGCCGGCTTCCAGACGTTGCCCAGTTTATTCCATACTTTTATTTTCAGCTCTTTAGCGCAGTGCACCGAGTCGATGCCTATCAGTTTTACTCCTCTCAGGATAAAAGGAAAAACCGTGGCCTCAAGCTGAGGCGACTGGGTTAATCCGCATGCCGCTACCCCGCAACCGTACTTTGTTGATTTTATTGCGGTCGCAAGTATACTGCCGCCCACACTGTCTATTACGCCTCCCCACCTCGCGGGCAGAAGAGCCCTTCCCGATTTGTCGTCAGTCTCTTCTCTGCTCAATATTCTTTTTGCGCCCAGCGACTCAAGGAATTCTTTCTTATCGGCTTTTCCGGTTGAAGCAGCGGCATCAAAGCCTGCTTTTGAAAGAATAGCCGCAGCCATAGATCCTACGCCGCCGGTGGCTCCTGTTACCAGCACGTCGCCGTCCTCCGGCTTCAACCCGGCCGTCACTAAACTTTCAAGCGCCAGGCCCGCTGTAAAACCCGCGGTTCCGTATATCATGCTTTCCTTAAGCGTCATTCCTCCGGGCAGCTTAACTATCCATTCAGGCGGTACTCTTATATATCCGCCGAATCCGCCCGGGGTATTCATACCCAGATCGAAGCCTGCCACTATTACTTCATCGCCGGCTTTATAATTTTCATCGGAAGATTCCTCAACAATGCCGGCGGCGTCTATGCCCGGAGTGTGGGGATATTTTCTGGTTACTCCTTTATTACCCGAAGCCGAGAGCGCGTCTTTATAGTTCAGAGAAGAATACTTAACTTTTATCAGCACCCCGCCTTTCGGCAGATCAGCTGTCGATCTTTCACCGATCCTTCGTATAAACTTTCCGTCTTCCTCTGTAACGATCATCGCTTTGAACTTCTTTTCCACTGTCCCTCCGTATTAGCGTTTAATAATTTCTTTTTCAAGATAAACTCTTCTCATTAGAGATGCCATCTTTCATGAAAGCAGTATTTTTCTTCATGTGAAGTCCGGGTTGAGTGCGGTCATTTAGACTTTCGATATGTAGAATTTCTTTTATATATTTATGTTTTCAAAATTTAACGCCTTGCAATGAACGATAAATACGAAGCGGTAATCGGCCTTGAAGTACACGCCCAATTATTAACCGAGTCAAAAGCTTTCTGCGGATGCTCTACTAAATTCGGCAATTCCCCGAACAGCAACGTCTGCCCGGTCTGTCTGGGACATCCCGGCGTGCTTCCCGTTCTGAATAAAAAAGTCGTGGAGTTTACCGTCTTAATGGGACTTGCAACCAATTGCACAATCAACGAAAGATCTATATTTGCCCGCAAAAATTATTTCTATCCCGATCTGCCGAAAGGTTACCAGATTTCACAGTACGAAGAACCGATTTGCGAGTTCGGCCATATAGATATCTTCTTCCCGGATGAATCGAAGAAAAGAATAGGTATAACAAGAATTCATATGGAAGAGGACGCCGGCAAATC
>JBJKTB010000415.1:0-6050 GCA_046703345.1 Ignavibacteriaceae bacterium | reverse complement strand
CCCGCGATATTACGGCAAACCTGGCAAGCAGAATAGTAATGAAAGACGAGGTATCGCAGGTAAGATTCATGGAAGGTTATTCAATCTCCGAAGTAACGCCGCCCGAATCATTCATCGGGAAATCAATTAGAGAGCTTGATATAAGAGTTAAGTTCGGGGTGGACGTACTTTCGGTTAAAACGAAGATTGGAAAAAACGAGAAGATTAACGCTATACCCAATCCGGAGTACGTTATTACGAAAAACGACACACTGGTAATCGCAGGTGAAATTAAAAACATTAATTACCTAACCAATTTAGAGTAATCTGTATGAAATAACCGGAGAGGCTGTCTGAATTATTTTTTTAAGATTTGATTCGCCTGTCTTCTTTATAACGTTTTCGTACATCCGGCACTTTCTATAATACTCATTCATACGACAACCTCTCCGTCCCGCAAATATCCGGCATCGCTACATGCTCATAACAAGCTGATAGTCTCCGTTTACATAAGCTTCGTACAATGCCGAACAGAAATTCTTCAACCTGGCATCCTTTTCAAACAGAGCAGCGTCCCTGATTGCGTTTATTCCCTTTCTGTTGTTTATCCGGAACAGACACACGGCTGCAAGCTTCCTAACATTAGTGTCAGCTGACGTATTCCCGAGCACGCGAATAAGAGGATTTACGCAGCGCTGTATTTTGTAATAACCGGCGAAATAAATACACGATTTGCATAGTCCCAAATTATCCGAATTGATGCCGCGGGTTAAATTATTTACCGCAAAATCAGAGGAGCAGATTTTTCTGACTTCTGCTGTGCTTTGCGCCGGTAAAACCGAAGAGAATAATATTACTGCTGTAAACGTCAGCAAAACGTGGAGAAATATTGCCTTTTTCATTTCTCACCTCATAAATAAGTTTGATCTTAATTATAAGACTGCTCTTCTTAATAAAAGGTTAATAAAAATAAAAGAAAGGTCTAATAGTCGGAGTAACGGTAAAATTATTATTATGAGTGTAACTGAAACCAGCGGCCAGATTAACCTGCGGATTTCATTATTTAAAGTTAATTTTCAAATGCAGTGCCGGCTCAAAAGATTTTTAATGTAATTATAAATTCCATAAGAGCAAGAAAAAAAATAAAAAATTTAATTTCTTGACTTCCAGCCTTCCTATGAGTTATTATTTACAGCCGAAAATATAAAAGGGTGAATTCATATCGTGAGTTACGCCTAAACCAAAAGATGAATAGGATTTTTTTCGAAAAAAATTATTAAAATAAACTAAAACGGATTATTATGAGCGTTATCGGATTAGATCTGGGGGGAACTAAGTTAGCCGCGGCTATATTCGAAAGCGATGGCAACATTCTTCTTAAGGCAACAAAGGCGCTTCCTAAATCAGGCGGAAAGGAAGTAGGGGCTCTGATAAAAAACACATTAAAAGAATTTCTGGTTAAATCTTCCGAGCTGTCAGAAAGGATTAATGCTGTAGGAATTTGCGTGCCGGGCATCAGCTATTCAAAAACGGGACGGGTCTGGGCGCCTAATATACCAGGCTGGGAAGATTACCCGCTTCTTGATGAAATAAAGTCGGTGCTCGGCAATTCAAACGTAAACATAAAAATAGACAGCGACCGCGCATGCTATATTCTGGGTGAAACATGGCAGGGTTCCGCCAAAGGCTGCAAAGACGCAATCTTTTTAGCTGTAGGTACGGGAATCGGAGCGGGAATTCTGGTTAACGGAGAAATTCTGCGCGGATCAAACGATATCGGGGGAGCTATCGGCTGGCTCGCGCTCGACAGGCCGTTCATGCAGAAGTACGTTTCCTGCGGCTGCTTTGAATATCATGCTTCCGGCGAAGGACTTGCGAAAGTTGCTAAAGAAATGCTGCAGCAGGATGGAGGTTATACCGGTGTTTTAAAAAATAAATTAATTGATACAATAACTGCTTATGATTTATTCGAAGCGTATGATTTAAACGATCCAATTGCAGCAGCAGTCTTAAATCAGGCTGTTGAATTTTGGGGAATGACCGTTGCAAATCTCGTTAGTCTCTTCAATCCGGAAAAGATAATTTTCGGCGGAGGAGTTTTCGGTCCGGCGGCAAGGTTTCTTGAGCGGATAATGAGCGAAGCAAAAAAATGGGCTCAGCCGATAAGTATCAATCAGGTAAAACTTGAAAAGTCGGCTCTCGGCGGAGACGCCGGTTTAATCGGCGCGGGGTATCTGGCACTTAAATCTATTTCGCGTTAATAATCAAAGAAAGAGATAATCAATGTATAATCGGAAACTGGTTTTTGCCGCTGCGTGCATCGGAATGCTTCTCTTCGGTATAGTTCTCATTTCGCTTGGCTCTATACTGCCTTCAATTACGGCAAAGTTCAGCATGGATGAAATTGCTGCGGGTTCACTTGCGTCGCTGCTTCCCTTCGGCATATTGGCGGGCTCGGTTGTATTCGGCCCTGTAGTCGACAGGTACGGTTATAAGAACCTTCTCATCATCTGCTCCCTGCTTGTGCTTCTCGGGCTTGAAGGTATAGCTTTTGCGAATGCGTTTTTTATTCTGCAGATATCAATCTTCCTTATCGGATTCGGAGGAGGAGTAATTAACGGCGGAACAAACGCTCTTGTCTCCGACATAACTTCGGAGGGAAAAGGCGCCAATTTAAGTCTGCTCGGAGTATTCTTCGGAATCGGAGCGCTGGGCATGCCGGCCGTGCTTGCGGTTCTGTCGCAGTCATTTTCTCAATCAGCAATAATAGCGGCCGTGGGAATATTCGTAATCCTTCCGGTGATCTTCTTTATCATCGTAAAGTTTCCTGTTCCGAAACATGCACAGGGCTTTCCTATTAAAGAAAGTTTTAAGCTGATTAAAGATCCCGTGCTGGTTCTGATGGGATTCGTCCTTTTTTTTGAAAGCGGTATGGAAGGAATTGTAAACAACTGGACGACCACTTACCTTCAGCATGATATGGGCGTTGACCCGAAAAATGCTTTGTTCGCATTAACTTTTTTCGTAATCGGCATGACGGTAACCCGGCTACTGCTGGGCAGCCTTCTGAAAAGGCTTCCGTCTTACATAGTTCTGTACATCTGTCTCGCCACGGCATTTGCCGGGTCGCTTGTAATGATGTTCAGCTCGGCATTAACGCCTGCGATTATCGGTCTGATCCTTTTAGGGATCGGCTTTGCGGCAGGCTTCCCGGTGGTACTCGGTTATGTTGGAGACATATACGCCAAGCTGTCGGGAACAGCATTCAGTATAGTGCTCGTTATCGCGCTTATAGGAAATATGATTATTAATTACCTGATCGGACTAGTATCTCATCTTTACGGAATTAAGCAGTTCACAACGGTACTGCTGGTAAGCATTATTTTGATGGCGATTATACTATGGAATGTTCTTGGCAGAATAAAAGACAAAACAAAAATATAAAAGGTATTCAGAATCAAATTTTTCTGCTGAAAAATTTAAGCAGACATAAATATTTAAAAATTCAATTTACTTAAACACACTTTAAGGAGATCTCATGCTCGCTAAACAATGGCTGAAAAATGCCAGAGACGTAATGGATAAAATAGAACAGACCCAAATGGAGAACATAAACAAAGCGGCGCTGGCGATGGCCGATACAATTGAAGCAGGCCGCTGGGTGCATACATTCGGATGCGGACACGCAACGCTTCCTATTGAAGAAATGTATCCCCGTATCGGCGGATTTGTCGGATTTCACCCTATGGTTGAACTGCCGCTGACTTTTTTCACGCGCATAGTCGGAGAAATGGGCGTGCACCAGTTCGTATTCCTCGAAAGAGTTGAAGGATACGGAGTTGAAATAATGAAAGGATATAATTTTGATTCCAGAGATATAATGTGGCTCTTCTCTCACTCGGGTATTAATAATGTAAACATAGACGTGGCTCTGGAAGCCAAGAAGCGCGGCATGAAGGTTATAGTATTCGGCTCCGCCGAAGCGGCTAAAGGGAAAAAAACCCGACACTCATGCGGAAAGACGATCTTCGATATAGCGGATATAGTTGTCGATTCATGCGCGCCGATTGAAGACGCTTCGGTTCCGCTGAAAAATCATAAAGACAAAATAGGACCGGTTTCCACGATGGCGTTCGTAACAACCGTATGGATGACAATCACTACCGTTGCCGAAATACTTGCCGACAGGGGCGTGAAGCTATATATTCATCCAACACACAACGCCGGAGACGATACGGCAAAGCAGCGTCTTGACGAAGCGCTTGCCGAATACAAGAAAAGAATTGCGGGAGTTTGATTCAGGGGAAAGGCTTTCATCCTAGATCGTTTTCCGTACAACATACAGCTGTACGGAAAACTGAATCCGGGACCGGGCGACCGTCGTAACCCGGTAATTACTTTTTGAAGAAATTGTTCCTGCCGACGAAGATCTGTTTCCACAAATTGCTCTTCTTTCCGTCGAAATATGTAGAAGGGAATTGGGACGAATTCAAAACTACGCTGGAAGAATCTTCATACGCCGAAACATTAATTACTCCGAGCGAAGTAGTCTGGATTGTAAGAGTACATTCGGCCCTGCTTAAAAGCGACTGGCTTGGATCATCAACAAAATTAGGATCGGTAAATCTGGAGACTGATTCGAAGTAGCGGGCAACTCTCGCCGAGTCGGCCGCTTTGCCGTTAATACTCCAGTGCCCGTCGGCCTTTATCATCTGAAAAGAGCTGTCTGCCGGATAAGTGAATGTGAGTTTGTTCCAGTTAAGATAATCGTCGTTTATTACATGATCGTCCCGGAAGTAATTCGCGTTGTGGTTGAATGCGAACTCCAGGAATCCGTTTACAACATAAACGTTGTTGTCGCCGTTAACCCTAACGTAAGTCGACATGTTTCTGGGCTGAGAGTACGTAAATTTGCCGATGGTCATGTCTAAAGTTTCGTCGTTGCCCTGGTAAACTTTAATTCTTGTTCCTGCGGTATCAACCTGGAACTCGCCCCATTTACTCTCATCCTGCGCGGCCACGCCTTCCGGCTTTATACCGAGCAGCTGTATAAACAAATCCTGAACTTTTGAATAAGGGACATCGGCGGTCCTTTTACCGGCGAGAACTACTTTCCAGCTTCCGTTGTCCTTAAAAATCTTTACCTCGGCATGATGAGTAGCCTTTGGGTATAAATATATTGAGGTAACGTTCGCGGTATCTATTGAGACCAATTCGTTTCTGAAAGAACGTTCGCCGTGTTTTGAGTCGTAAATCATAAAGATAACAACGACGGCCAGAAGCACGCCGAATGTTATGACCAGAGATTTTGTCGATAACTTGTTAAACATAATTTTCGTTCATCCATTTGTTCCTGAGTTTTCTTCTGCGCTGGTAACGAATGATTCCGTAGCCGATGATCAACAGTAAAGGAAGCAGAAAATTTCCGTACTGAATAAGCATTTTAGTGCTTTCACCCAAATCCGCTTTTATCGGCCTTGACGTAATTTGTTTTGTCCTTAGTGCGATCAGACCGGTATCGTCCGACAGCCAGTCAATTGCATTTGCCATAAGATTAAGATTATCGGGAGAAACTCTTTGCGCGTTCTGCCCGGATCCGCTAGTAGCAAAATCGCCGTTGCCGAAAACTACGAGTTTTGTATAAGCGTTCCCCGCCAGTTTGCCGGAAGCCGCTACGGCAACAGGCAGCGACGACTCGGGGAAATCGCTTGCGCTCCACTGCTTCGACACATTAAAGTATACAGGCGGGGTCTGAATGCCGGTCTTCTCCGATGTAGTTGCTAATGTTACTATGTGAACAGAACTGTCTTTCGCGCTGTACTTAATCGGGCTGCAGAAAGGCATAAGCACAGACTCGATTCCTGTTGTAATAGGATGATGCGCGAAATGCGTTATCAGCGGAAGATACGGAAACCGCACGGGAGTACTCATCACGAACATTCCTTGCTGCTGGCGAACCATTATATTTCCGCAGTTTGCATCTATGATAAATCCGTTCTCCACGTTTATTCCCATCTTCTGAAGCCACGGATCGATTCCCGTAAATACACTCTTGCCGGTCGCGTGCATTA
>JBJKTB010000414.1:0-5153 GCA_046703345.1 Ignavibacteriaceae bacterium | reverse complement strand
ATTCCAGCCGCTCCCATATCCTGAATTCCTACCAGCCATCCGTTCTTGATGATCTCAAGAGATGCTTCAAGCAGAAGCTTCTCGGTGAAGGGATCGCCAACCTGTACGGAAGGTCGTTTCGCTTCAGATTTTTCGGATATCTCTTCGGAAGCGAATGTTGCGCCGTGAATGCCGTCTCTTCCCGTTGAAGATCCGACTATCATTACTGTGTTGCCTTCGCCTTCTGCTATTGCGGAAGCTACCTGATTCTTCTTTACTATGCCTACTGCCATCGCGTTAACCAGAGGATTTCCCTGGTAAGATTCGTCGAAGTATACTTCGCCGGCAACAGTCGGCACGCCGAAGCTGTTTCCGTAATCGCCGATTCCTCTTACAACACCGTCAAAAAGGAAACGCGTTCTCGCGTCATCAAGCGATCCGAATCTAAGCGAATTTAATGATGCGATTGGCCGGGCTCCCATAGTGAATATGTCTCTCATGATTCCGCCGACTCCCGTTGCCGCCCCCTGGTAAGGCTCAACAGCCGATGGATGATTATGACTCTCTATCTTAAATGCAACCGCAAGATCACCGCCTATGTCTACTAGCCCGGCGTTCTCTTCGCCGGCCCCGACTAAAAGTCTGCCTCCGGAACGCGGCAATGTCTTTAGAAGCGCTATTGAATTCTTGTAGCTGCAGTGCTCGCTCCACATAACACTGAATATACCGAGCTCAGTAAAACTCGGCGTCCTCCCCAATATCTTTAATATTCTCTCGTATTCCTCTTTGGTTAGTCCGTGCTCCAAAGCCGATTCTAATGTTACTTCCTGTTCCTGCATTTAATTTTTCCGTTTGCTGAGTTTGATATGTGGTTTAATTACAATTACAAATATAATATTTTTACGTTTTGTTAAGAAGGTAACAAAGAAGAATAATATCCTGCGATGAGAACGGATACAATTATTCCCTTAAATTTCTCGAAATTAACGGAGATTATTTATTTTTGGATAGACAACTAAACAGGATAAAATATTTGGTTGCCTTAAAAATTTTATAAATTCTATCATTTAAAGAAATATGAGAATTCATTCTTTGCATCATGCTGATTTTGAAACACTCGGAGATATCGAAAGCTGGATCTCCGAAAAAGGTCATTCGCTGTCCTCTACTCAAGTCTATGAATGTACGAAATTCCCGGAACTATCGTCGTTCGATTGGCTCATAATTATGGGGGGACCTATGGGTGTTTATGAAGAAGAAAAATATCCCTGGCTTAAAGAAGAAAAGCGGTTCATCAAAAAAACGATCGAAGAAGGGAAAATCGTTCTCGGTATTTGTCTCGGCTCCCAGTTAATAGCGGAGGTTCTCGGCTCAAATGTCTTTCATAATAATCATAAAGAGATCGGCTGGTTTCCGGTTAAGCCAACAAAGGAATCATCAGGCAATTTTGCATTTAAAGAGCTTCCGCAAAGCATGCTTATATTTCACTGGCACGGCGATACCTACGATCTGCCGGCAGGAGCCGTTCGCCTTGCCGAAAGCGAGGGATGCAGAAACCAGGCCTTTGCTGTCGGTGAAAAAGTAATCGGACTGCAGTTCCATTTGGAAGTAAACGAAAAGCTTCTGCGGGATATGCTGACGCACGGTAAAAATGAACTGGCTGAAAACAAGTATATTCAATCGGAAGAGGATATATTGAACGGTCTTAAATTTTCTTCGGCGGCAAATTCATATTTAAGAAATATTCTTAATGCTATTGAAGAACATTTCAGTTAGTAAATAATTATCCGAATAAAATTTTAAATCTTTCAGATAACAGATTCGAATATTTTTCTTTCATATCTGCCGACAAAAAACTTTTATCGATCACTTCCGGCCATTTAATTGACGCCGAATTAATCTTATCACAAATTCCGGATAGTGCTTTTTCATTAATATGGAGATGCTCTTTCCCCCAGTATTCAATTAATATTTTTCTCGTAATATTTTTCTTCTTTCCCATTAAAGGTAAAGCAATTTCTTCTTGCGGATTTTGCAGCGAAATTGTTGTATTTATTAAATCGTAAACGGGCGACAATTCAATCTTTTGATCACGAGTAATCAGAGAAAAATTTTTAAGATGCTGATCTTCGTTTCCGACAAGAAAATTAAATAATGTAAGTTTGAATAACTTAGTAAACTCCAACACGGGAAACGTGCAGTAAGTTTCAATGATCCCGGTGAGTTTTTCCATGCTGAAATCGTATTTGGTATCCCTGGATTTACCTGCCAGCTGAGCAAAATCTTCGAGTGATAATTTTTTATTTTTTCCGTATCTGTCAAATCGCTTTATAAAATAAGTCAGTTTGCCGTCGATAGAATAAATCATTCCGTGCAAAGGTACCTCGAGTCCCGCAGTTTCCGCTAATTTCATCGTTAAGTCTTCATTTTCCGGAAGCTGCGGATAATAATTGTTCTGCGGCTTTAGAATGTATGTCCCGCCGGTATCTACAATATCAAACGTACTATTCTTTAAATTTAATTTTGCGCTTAACTTCGGCTGGACTCCCTGGATTGACATTTTAACAGCTCTGGCGGCGGCTTCTTTAATTTGTTCTTCCTGAGTGTAAGGAAGGTCCTGTAAATCCGTAAGATTTCTTGATAAAAGTTTCAATCCTTTTTCGGAGTATTTCCTGTCGCCGCAGGGCTCGTATGTAATTGGACAAATATTCATTCGGTTTCTTCAACCGTTACTGAGCCCACAAGATCTTTACCAACGTACATAAGCTGTCCGAATAAATCGTTCTTATCAGTTTTGGTTTGCCTTAGTAAAGATTCAAGTTGCATTCCCTCAGGCAGCAGCCCTTCAAAAAACGACGGGAAATTGTCAAAGACGTATTCTTTTTTTGATAGCGGCATTGTTAAAGAAACAGGTTCACCTTTGTATTCATCTTTATAAATAAATTTATAATCATTATACTTTTCAATCTCGATCAAATCGCCTGCATATTCACTGAAGTTGTAGACCTTAGCTGTTCTCATTTTTATCTTTCATTAAATTCATCAAAGGGCTCTCAAGTTTAAGTTCGATGTTCAAAACTTTTAGAACTTTCAGCAAAGTGTTTAACCGAACAGAATCTTTTTCTTTTTCAATATCGAATACGGAGGTTTTTCCTATTCCGGCTAAATCCGCCAATTGCTTTTGATTCAGTCCGCTTTTTGCACGATGGAATTTTACCACTCGTGATATTTCTTTAACAATATCGTTATAATTTCCCGCCATAACAGTAATATTTATTATTTATGAAATAATTTATGGAAAGAAAATTTGAAAAGCAAGCATTTTACTGCTTTAACAGTAAATTTGTAAATATAGGATCGAGATGATAGCCTAATAATAAAAATCGGCGAATAATTACTGCAATAGCGGTAATTTTTTTATTATTAATTAAAACTTCAAAAATTCATCCCATAGCTTAAATAGCTGGTACGTAGCGTAAATATCTTCGCCGCAGTATACGGCGATGTCTTTTATCCTCCCCGCTTCGTAGAGGTTCTTCACGTCCATTCCCGAAACACCTTTTGATTTGGGCGACTCTATCCCGAAGGAACGGCAGTAAAAATCAAGATTGAATTTTCTCGTGAGTCCGTAAAAAGTAAACTGCTCAAGAAGATCAACATGGACCGAAGTGTCGTATCTGGCGCCGATAAGATTTTTGCTCGGCTTTATTTTGTGCAATGCGGAACGCAGCATAAGAAACGGAGCGTCAAAACTTCTCCCGTTGAATGTAATTACCTGGTCTGTAACCTCAGCAATCCGCCAGAATGATTTCAGCATCTCAGCTTCGCTCAATCCTTTGTAGTGAATGCTCTTCTCATCAACCGACCATTCGTCGTTTTTTTCGCTCTCGAAATAAACGAATGATTTTTCTTTCTCAATATCGTAAATTCCGATCGCTATTACTTTAGCGGTAAATGGATACAGGCTTAAATATCTTACAGCCTGATCTATCTTCTCTTCCCTAACATCTTCGTCTCTTTCTTTTTCGGCATAGCGCAGCAGATACTCCTGCTGGCTCTCTGACAGGGATTCCATCGGGAAGGAACAGGTTTCAATATCGAAAACTATTCTTCGCATCGACTTGTCTTTTTTTATTAATAAATTATTCTTTTAGAATGCTCGCGTCTTTCTCGTAAGAACCTACCGCATCATAGAATTCATCAGGAAGAGGAATAGATTTTTTCGTTACAGGATCAACGTGAACCAGCACTCCCGCTCCTTCGGCTATTATCTTCCCTGTCTTTAGGTTCTCAATTATGTGCTCAAAGCCGAAGCTGCTGTGTTTAATGTAGGAAACACGGGTATACACCCTTAATTTATCTTCAAATACTGCAACTTTCAAGTAATTAATTTCATTTCTTGCCATGTAAAATGCGGTGCCGTTTGAAAAGACGCCGTCCTTCGGCAGCAGACCGATATCCTTTGCGTACCTAATTCTTGCCTGCTCAAAGTAATTAAAGTAAACCGCGTTGTTAACGATGTGAAGCATGTCCACTTCGTCGAAATTAACAATTACGTCGTAAGTGTGTCTGAACTGAGATTTGTTTTTTGCTGATTCCATTTCATTACAATAAAACTATATAAAATATTTTTTTGATGCAGGATTCCTGATACCGGATAAATTCAAATATCATGATTCCTGTATCCGGCATCTGGCATCGCTGATCAACTCATCATAGTCATAAAAACTTTCAACTCCCCTTCACATTTCTGATCATTTGCTCTATCATGTCCCACATCTCAGAAGGTACTGCTTCAAGCTGATTGAACTGACCCGCTCCCTTAAGCCATTCGCCTCCGTCAATCGCAACTACCTCGCCGTTAATGAATGAAGAAAAATCCGAAACAAGATAAGCTGCAAGATTTGCGAGTTCCTGGTGCTCCCCTGCTCTTCCTACCGGGACTTTCTTTTTAGGATCGAATTTTTTAGCGAGCTCGCCCGGCAGAAGCCTTTCCCATGCGCCTTTTGTCGGGAATAGTCCCGGCGCAATTGCGTTTAATCTGATGTTGTACTTTCCCCACTCAACAGCAAGCGATCTTGTTAGAGAAAGTACTCCGGCTTTTGCTACTGCCGACGGCACTACGTATGCCGAACCCGTCCAGGCATACGTAGTAACTATATTAAGCACCGATG
>JBJKTB010000413.1:0-15884 GCA_046703345.1 Ignavibacteriaceae bacterium | reverse complement strand
CTTACTTCGAGCGGGATATCTATAAAACAATTCATAGTTGACGGCAGGGGTTTGAATCCCCAGCTTACCAATTTCTGGATGCAGATACATCCTCCTATTTTATTCAGCGGTTTCTCGATGGCAACTGTTCCTTTCTGTTTTGCTATGGCCGCAATGATGAAGAACGATTACAAGGACTGGGTAAGACAATCCTTCCCCTGGCTTCTGGCTGCATCCGGTATTTTAGGATTGGGAATAATGCTCGGCGGATACTGGGCCTACGAGATGCTTGGCTGGGGCGGATACTGGGCATGGGATCCTGTTGAGAATTCAAGCTTAATTCCTTGGCTGGTTGGAGTTGCCTTAATTCACACTCTGCTCGTTCAGAGAAAGAGTCAGAGCAAAGGAGAAGGAATAGGCAAGTTCGCAAAGACAAATCTTATACTCGGAATTATGATGTACGTACTTGTAGTATACAGTACGTTCCTTACAAGAAGCGGTGTGCTCGGCGACGCTTCGGTTCATTCGTTCGTAAGTCCCGGTACAATGGTTTATCTTTTCCTTGTAATTTTCGTAGGAACCTTCTTCTTCCTCGGCATGGGAACCTTGGCTTACAGGTGGAAATATTTAACAAAGCACGCGAGGCCCGACGACAGCATACTTTCGAGGGAACTGGCGTTGTTCACTGCATCCGTTGTACTCTGCGCATCGGCGACAATTATTCTTGTAGGCACATCGGCACCGATATTCGGCCATTCGGTAGACGCACACTTCTATAATGAGATGCACATACCGATTGCTATAATAATAGGACTGCTGAACGGATTAAGCCTGCTGCTGAAATGGAAATCGACAAATGGACACGAGATCATTAAAAAGTCGATGCTGTCTGTATCCGCTACAATAGTAGTAACGGCGCTCATTGTAGTGCTGGGCGGTGTAAGCGACGTAATGGTAATGCTGCTTACTCTCTCTACTACATTCGCGCTCATAGTTAACCTAGAGATCGCCATAAAGATAATACGCGGCAACATGAAGATGCTCGGGGCTTACGTTGCCCACATCGGAATTTCACTTTTTATTCTAGGGGTAATCGGTTCGGCAATCTTTTCAAGAGAGAAGGATCTCGACCTGGTTAAGAACAAACCAGCCGAGGCTTTCGGCTACCAGATGACATTTACAGGGTATGAGCCGGTAGACAACAATACCAAGTACGCCTTTAACATCAATATGAAGAAGGGCGACAAGGAATTTACCGTAAGCCCCATCATGTATATAAGCGATTTCAACAACGGCTTGATGAGAGAGCCGGCGATACTTTCAATGATGACAAAAGATTTCTACGTATCACCGCTAGGCTATGACAACGGCACGCAGAATACTTCGACTCAGGGACAGGAAGAAACTCTGGGACTGGGAGACAAGCTGAATTACGACGGAGCTTCGGTTACTTATACAAATTTTGTTGCGCCGGATATGAGCGTTATGATGGGAGGAGGCGACTTTCAGATGGGCGCCGAGCTCACCATAGCTAAAGGCGGAAAATCATATAAGGTTGAAGCTCTTATGAAAAAGGAAGGAAGAGACGTTCATTTCGTACCTATTGAAATAAAAGGCGCTGATCTTAAAATACAGCTTCAGAAGATAGATCCGACTTCCAAGAAAGCTGAGATGATTTTCTCCAAACTTGACGGCAGCGGACCTGCACAGGCGCCTAAGGAAGTACTTACAATCTCCGCAAGTACAAAACCGTTCGTAAATCTTGTTTGGAGCGGAGTTCTTGTAATGGTCTTCGGCTTCTTCCTTTCGGTTGCAAGAAGACTGAAAGAATCATGGGTATAATCACTACTTAAAATTTATCTTCATGAATGCCCGGCACAGTCCGGGCATTTTTTTTAATTACCGATATTTCATATTTTCGGGTTTAAGCAGAAAAACTTTCCGATCCATTTCCGGCCGGTAAGGGATATTTCAGGAGAAAGGCCAACTTAATTTTCATCAAATAAAGGGAGTAAGATGAAAAAGCAGATAAAAGACAATCCATTTGTATACATTACTCTTTCAGTAATCATAACTGTTTTAACCTTAGCAGCGGCTTTCATGCCCGATGAGGGGATGTATCCTTTAAGCGAGATACGCAAGCTCGATTTAAAGAAAGCAGGTATGAAGATAGGTATAGACGAAGTTTATAACCCTGAAGGCGTCAGTCTAGTTGACGCGCTTGTAAATGTGGGAGGATGTACGGCTTCTTTTGTATCTCCGGAAGGATTAATAATAACAAACCACCACTGCGCTTTCGGGGCGATTCAAAGAGCAAGCACAACCGAGCACAATTATCTGGAAGACGGATTTCTGGCCGGAGACAGAATCAAAGAAATACCTGCTGAAGGGGTTACCTGCAGAATTACGGATTCGTACAAAGACGTGTCAGGGATAATTTTAAGCGCGGCGGCCAAAGCTGATTCCCCGTCTGAAAGATTTGAATTGATAAAAAAGAAAATAGACGAGCTGGTTAAGGAAGAGGAAGGCCGCGACAGCACTATCCGGGCGGAAGTAGCAGAGATGTTCACAGGGGAATCTTACATACTTTTCAGATATAAGATGATAAATGACGTAAGACTTGTTTACGTACCGCCGAGAGCTATCGGCGAATTCGGCGGAGAATCGGACAACTGGGTTTGGCCTAGACACACAGGCGATTTTTCTTTTATGAGAGCTTATGTAGCTCCTGACGGCAAGCCGGCTGCATATTCAAAAGACAACGTTCCGTATCATCCTAAAAAATATATAAAAGTAAATCCGAACGGGGCTGAGGAAGGCGATTTTGTTTTTATACTCGGCTACCCGGGAAGGACTTTCAAACATCAACCTTCCGAATTCCTTGCCTACCAGCAGAAATATCAGCTCCCTTATATCTCCGAATTATTCGACTGGCTGATAAATCTCTACACGGTGAGAGGAAAGAATGATCCGGAATATGCGTTAAAAACAGCCTCGAGAATAAAGGGCTTAGCAAATACGGCGAAGAACTACAGAGGAAAGATACTCGGGCTGAAAAGATTGAATTTGGTTGAGAAAAAGCAGGATGAAGAAAAGAGGCTTCAGAAATATATAGACTCGCATAAAGAACTCCGTGAAAAATATTCTTCGCTTCTGCACGATATATCACAAGTATACGACGGAATATACCAAGACGGAAGGCTGCCCCTAGTAATTTCTATGATGAGACGCATGACTACAGTAAGCCGTCTCGCCGATATCTATTTAAATTATTTATATGAATCGCAAAAGCCTGAAGTGGAGAGATCGAAAATGTTTAAAGAGAACAACCGTCAGGCTTTGATGAAACAGGTTGATAATATATACAAAGATCTGGATTTAAAGACAGATCCCGAAATCTTCGTGAAAATGCTTTCAGAAGCGGCATTATTTGACGAATTAAAGGTTAAGGTTCCGTTCAGCGGGTTTAAAGATAAAAACCAGGTTGAAACATTTGCATCTCTTATTTATTCGAGTTCAATTGTATTAAATAAAAACAAATTTACCGGGTTATTTACTGAGGTTCCGGATACTGCCCTGGCATACACCGACCCGCTCATCAAATTTATGCAAGAGATAAGAGAAACCGAAGATGCATATAAGAAAAGAGACGAGGAAAGACAAGGAAAGTTGAATATACTTCTGGCTAAGCTGATGGATGTAAAACGTGAATGGATGAATAAATCATTTGTTCCGGATGCCAACCGGACTCTCAGGCTCACATACGGATACGTTCAAGGATATTCGCCGTCGGACGCTGTTTACTACTCCCCTATTACTTCGTTAAGGGGAGTAATAGAAAAAGGAAAAAATTCCGGAGATTACAAGCTGCCGGAAATAATCAGGGAATTATACAAGAAAAAAGACTTCGGCAAGTATAAGAGCAGGAAGCTAAACGACGTACCTGTTGCTATACTTTACAACACCGACACGAGCGGAGGCAACTCAGGCAGCCCGATACTAAACGCTTTCGGAGAGCTGATAGGAGTAAACTTCGACAGGCCGTTTGAGGCAACAGTAAACGATTATGCATGGAGCGAGGAATACAGCCGTTCGATAGGAGTAGACATCAGATATGTTTTATGGATTACCTCAAAAGTAGGCGGAGCGGATTTTCTTCTGAAAGAAATGGGGGTGTAGATCCGCTTCAAGTAAAATCAGGATTATAAACTAAGAGGCATTCGGGGTCTCGATTTATTGCGATTGAAGAATAAAAGTAGGTATTTCTAATATATATAGTGAACTATGCTTCTCTATGTTTAATATGTCCGAATCTTATAAAAATATACAGCTGTATTAATAAAATCGTTATCATCGGAAATCCGCATGAATAATTTGTTACATCCGCTTTAAATTTATGATAATATTAAATTAATCCAGTAAATTAAGTTGTAAAAAAGATCACAACAAATTACGGCCAGTAATTAACTGGCCGTAATTAAGCTTAAAAAATTAGTTGATTGTATGCCAAGTTGAGGAGTTAGGCAACCTTTAATTTTGCCTGTTCCATCAAAGGGGATAACGTCTGGTTATATTCGGGATTCAGTCTTATTGCCGCCTCGCAGTCTTTAAGACAGCTTCTATAATCCCACATTTCATAATCTACAAGTGCGCGGAGGAAGTATGCTTCAGCGAAATCCGGCTTATACCTAATAGCCGTACTGAGGTCGTGCTCGGCATCTTTGCCGTTGTCCAGCTTTCTGTAAGCTTTTGCTCTTAGGTAATAAGGTTCAGGATCTTTGGGCCGTATTTTGATGGCTTTTGAGAAATCGAGTACCGCACCGTATTCTTCGTTCTGTTCAAGCTTCATATTTCCTCGGAACATATAAGCGTCAAAATTATCGGGATTTGTCAGGGCGAAATTCAGATCTGCAAAAGCACCATGATTATCTTTCAGCATGGCTTTGCACTTGGCGCGGAAGAAATATATATCGACAGCTTTAGGATTAAGATCAAGTGCTTTCGTAAAATCGTAGATCGCCTCTACATAGTCTTTCATTAAGAACTTCAAATTACCTCTTCTTATCAGCGATTCTTCCGACTGCGGATTAAGTTCGATGATCTTATCGAGATACAGCTTGGCCGTGTCAAAATTTTTAGCTTCCTCCTCCAGATCGGCAAGGCATAACAAGTTTTCCTCGTCTAGAGGATCAATTTCCGATGCTTTTATAAAATCTGAAAGTGCGCCGCGAAAATCCATCAAAATCTTTTTGAGCTTTCCGCTTTCCTTATAGGCCGCCGCCTTATCAGGCTGAAGTTCGATAATCTTTTGATAATCGTTCAAGGCGGCGTCTGGATTATCAAGGTGAGAATAAATTATAGCTCTTAAAAGCAGGGCATCGTAATAATCTTCCTTAGCTTTTAACGCGTCGTTAAGCTTGTTCAGAGCCTCAGTATAATCCTTCTGCTCGTACTTGAGATATGCGAAATTATAAAAAGCTTCGCTCAGCAGAGGATCGAATTCAAACGCCGTGGTAAAATCTTTTAAAGCGTTTTCGTAATCGAGTAATTTCATTCTGGCAGAACCGCGCAGATTAAATGCGAATGCATTATTAGGTTTGAGATCGATAGCTTTATTAAAATCGATCACCGCTTGTTTGATCTCGCCGTTTTTCAGTTTCTGCTTTCCGCGGTAAGTTACATAAATAGTGTTGCCGGGATCTAGTTCAATAGCCCGGTTAAAATCCTTTATCGCAGATTTTTCGTCGGGCAAAAAAGTCTTTGCGTATGCTCTTTGGAAGTAAGCTTCCGCGTCGCTGCTGTTTTTTAAGATATAGTCATTTAAATAATTAATGCCTTGTGAGTAGTCTTTTAATTCTACCGCGATTATCCCGAGATAAAACCTGATGCGCGGGGAGTAATCGGGCTGTTTAGCGAGAAGGAATTCAAAATCGGACTTTGCCGAATCTATATTCTTTAACGCCAGGTAGGAAATAGCTCTGCCGTAATAAGCCGGGAAGCACGATGCATCAATTTTAATAGCGCTGGTATATTCGCTTATCGCACCGGAATATTCCCTTTGCTTGTATTTCTCGTTGGCAGTATTAAGAAGAATTTCTTCTTCCGGTTTTGCGAATATATTTTTTAACAGACCCATTTATGACTCAGGCGCGTTTGTTGATGTTAATTTAACTGCCATGCCATATGTGGTGTGATAGGAAATAGAAAATGTCACATATGTATCCCCCGGGCTTTACCTTCTTGATTTATTATCGAAAAAATATGAAGATTATTTATAATATATACATATTTTTTTATTTTAATTTATAGTGTTTACGACAAAGGTTGTTTTTTATTCGATTTTGAGTACATTTTAATGATCAAATTTACCAAATTGAGGCAAATTAATGGAGATCAGATTACTAAGGCATGCTACACTGATTGTTAAAATCGGCGGATTTAATATTCTTGTGGATCCGATGCTCAGCGAAAAGTTTGAAATGGAACCGGTGGCAAATGCGAAATTTTCCTCGCGAATTCCGATGGTAGACTTCCCTTTCGGTAACAGAGAATTGATGAAAATAATACAAAATACAGATGCAGTAATCGTTACCCACATCCACAGAGACCATTGGGACCTAAAAGCGGCCCAGCTTCTAAGAAAGACACTTCCCGTATTCTGCCAGCCCGGCGACGAGGAAAGTTTAGAACGCGCTGGATTTATAAACGTTATTCCTGTAAATGACAGTACTGAATGGCAGGGAATTAAAATTAATATAACAAACGGCCATCACGGCACTGAAGAAATAGAGAAGATGATGGGAAAAGTCTCCGGCTTCGTTTTAAGGAAAAGCGGTGAACCTTTGTTGTATATAGCTGGCGATACTATCTGGTGCCGCGAGGTTGAAGACACGCTTCGCAAATATTCACCCGATACGGCGGTGTTCAACTCGGGTGAAGCAAGGTTTCTTACCGGCGGGCCGATCACAATGGATCAGGAGGGAATTAAAAAAGTGATTGAAACCGCACCGCGCACAAAAGTAATTGCGGTCCACTTTGAGACCGTTAATCACTGCATGCTGACGCGCGACGACTTAAAAAAATTTTTAAAGAATGAAGGACTATCCGATAGAGTAATTATACCTTCTGACGGAGATTCAGTATTCATAAGCTTAGATTAACAAACAAAATTGCAAAGTTGATTCAGTCACTTTCGCTATTCAAATAATTTATTTATCTTTATGGTACTTACAACAATCATCTTAATAAAATGCTTAAAGCATTAATTGTAGACGACGATCAAACTGTCCGTGCTTATCTACAGCGGATTTTAATAAAAAAATTCGGATTCACCATACTGCAGGCGGAAAACGGAGAGGAAGCTTTAAAAGTGCTTGAAAAAGATACTCCGGATATTATTCTGCTTGATAATTCAATGCCGGTGATGAGCGGTATAGAATTTCTTCACAAATTACGGGACATAGAGAAGTTTAAGAAAGTTCCGGTCCTTGTAATATCTGCAAACAACGAACGCAATACAATTAAAGAAATGATAGACCTCGGTATTATAGATTATATACTTAAACCGATTGAAGCGGAAGCTACTTTTAAAAGAATTCAAAATGTAATTGACATGATCGAAGGGAAATAATATTATCTCCCCGGTATGCTGCCATAGATTAAAAAGATTTTAAGAAGGCCTTGGCTATCAGCCAGGGCTTTTTAGTTGAAGCTATAAATATTCTCGCTAATACAGAACCCCTTTTTCTTATGTAGCAACGTTTCGTATTTTAAAATATTTATAATTTTACCTCGCTAAATCCGACTAATATAGAAGGGCTCTACACAATGAAACTCATTTTTACCTTATTGTTCTTATTTTCATTGTTAACCGCATTAAACGCGCAGCCGGCTAATTTAATAACGGATACAGGCAGCAGAAACTGCATAAGCCTTAACGGCAAATGGCACATCATAATAGATCCTTACGAAAACGGATATTACGATTACAGATATAAACCGAGGGGCGACGGATATTATTTGAATCAGAAGCCCAAAAGCAAGAGTGACCTTGTTGAATACGACTTTGACAAATCGGAAACGCTGAACGTTCCCGGAGACTGGAATTCACAGAAAGATAAACTCTTCTTTTACGAAGGGACTATCTGGTACGAAAAATCTTTTAAATACGTTAAGAAGCCTGGTAAAAGAACTTTCATTTATTTCGGTGCCGCAAATTATAACGCGGTAGTGTACGTTAACGGAATGAAACTCGGCGAACATACCGGAGGATTTACTCCCTTCGATTTTGAGGTAACTGATATTCTTCACAACGGCAGCAACTTTGTAATAGTAAAAATAGACAATAAGCGCCTGCGGGAAGGAGTGCCGACACTTAACACCGACTGGTGGAATTACGGCGGGCTTACGAGAAGCGTAAAACTTATAGAAGTGCCCGATACATTTATACAGGACTACTCCCTTCAGCTTAAGAAGGGATCTTTCAACAGAATAGAAGGATGGGTTAAAATAAACGGCGGAAAGCCGGGCGATAAAGTTGAAGTAAAAATTCCTGAAGTCCATGCAATTGAAGCCGGAGAGGCTGGAACAGACGGAAAGGCAGGTTTTTCTTTCAGTGCTAAGCTTAATTTATGGTCGCCCCAAAATCCTAAATTATATGATGTGAAGATTATTGCGGGAGCCGACACAATAACCGATAAGATCGGGTTCAGAAGCATTGAAACTAAGGGCGGGGATATTATTCTAAACGGGAAGAAAATTTTCCTGCGCGGTATTGCAATTCATGAAGAAGCGCCTTTCAGATCAGGCAGAGCTTTCAGTAAGGAGGACGACTACACGCTTCTTAACTGGGCAAAGCAGCTCGGATGCAACTACGTAAGACTTGCTCATTATCCTCACAACGAAAACATGGTACGGCTTGCCGATAAAATGGGAATTATGGTTTGGTCGGAAATTCCTGTTTACTGGACAATACTCTGGGATAATAAAAGTACATTGAATAACGCCGAGAATCAGCTTCGAGAAATGATTACCAGAGACAAAAACCGCGCTTCTGTTATAATCTGGTCGATGGCTAACGAAACTCCTAGAGGCGACGAACGCAATCAATTCTTAAAGACACTTATTGATTCGGCAAGATCGCTTGACGCGACGCGTTTAATTACTGCGGCTACTGAGCTCAGCCGCAAAGGCAATACGCTCATCATAGACGACCCGCTCGGAAATTATCTCGATGTAATAGGAGTAAACGAATATTTCGGCTGGTACTCCGGAACCCCTGAAGAAATACCTAATCTGAAATGGGAAAGCCGATACAACAAACCGGTAATCATTAGCGAGCTTGGTGCGGCCGCGTTATACGGCTATCACGGCGGTAAAGACGAAAGATGGACTGAAGAATACCAGGCCGATGTTTATAAATATCAGATCGGAATGCTTAAAAAGATTGGTTTTTTGAGAGGCGTAAGTCCTTGGATACTTATGGATTTCAGATCACCCAGGAGGCCTCTGCCTTATATACAGGATTTTTACAACCGGAAAGGCTTAATATCCAACCGCGGCGAAAAAAAGCAGGCCTTTTACATTCTTCAGAACTTCTACAAAGAGCTGAAAGAAAAGAACGGCTGACAGCTGCTGCTGCCTTCGATCAATTTTATTAACATCCTCAGAAAAGTGTTTTCATCTTAATTTCATATTAATATTCTAGGTTGATACGAAGAAAGTGATGTTCTCATCTATGTGCTTTACAGATTCAGAATTCTTCGATGAACCGTAGATATATTAAACCGGCATCGAATTTTTGCTGTCAATCAACACGGAGACTTATTTATTTAATTTTTACTAACATCTTTACACCGGGAGGTTAAGATGAAGAAATCAATACTAAATTTTGCGTTCATAATATTTTCAGTTTTATTCATTCTTCCGTTAAAAATTCAGGCGCAAACTAATTCATACCAGGTAATCGATTCAATTGAAATTGGCGGCGGCAACAGATGGGATTACCTTACCGCCGATCCAGCCGGAGAAAGGCTTTATGTTACGCATGCTACAAGCGTTGCCGTAATTGATATGCAGACGGACAAAATAGTGGGCGAAATATCGGATCTTGACCACATACACGGAGTCGCTATCGTGAGAGAGTTCGGCAAAGGTTATATAAGCAACGGCGGGAACAGCACTGTTACAGTCTTCAATTTAATGACTCTTAAAAAGATCAAAGAGATTCCCGTTACGGGTAAAGGCCCCGACGCCATTGTATACGACCCTTTTACAAAGCGAGTATTTACATTTAACGGACATGGGAAAAATTCAACCGCCATCGACGCAAAGACAGACAAAGTGGTAGGAACCGTAGCATTAGACGGCGGACCTGAATTTGCGGCATCCGACGGGCACGGGAAAATGTACGTTAACCTTGAAGATGAAAGTGAAATTGAAGAATTCAATCCGAGCACTTTAAAAGTAATTAATAAGTGGCCGATAGCGCCGGGTAAATCACCTTCAGGACTTGCGATGGATACCGAACACGGCATACTTTTTTCCGGCTGCAGAAATAATATGATGGCTGTTGTTGACGCAAAAACCGGCAAGGTAATAACAACTGTACCGATTGGTCGAGGAGTTGATGCTTGCAGATATGATGCCGCTGCACACCTTGCTTTTGCCTCATGCTGGGACGGTACTCTTACGGTTATTAAACAGGAATCTCCTACAAAGTATAAATTAGAAGCTACTGTAAAAACAGATAAGGGCGCGAGAACAATGGCGCTTGACACCGTAACTCACAGGATTTATACATCGACTATGATTCATGACAAAGACGGCAAAGAAACCTTCGGAGTGCTTGTTCTGGCATTTAAGAAGTAATTTTTTTTTAAAATTCAAAAACGAAAAACCGGCAGCACAACATGATTTCTGCGCTGCCGGTAAATTAATATTATTTTGAAGCCGCCGCCGTACCAGCAGCCAGATGCACATTCATCCAGAAATCCAGCGGTTCCGCCTGCTGAGGTCTTTGTCCCCCTTCGCCTCCGCCATATCCTCCGCGTCCGCCTCTGCCTCCAAAACCGCGCCCGCCGAAACCACCTTCGCCGCTCTCACCGCCTTCGCCTTCTCCTCTGCCGAAACCGCCTTCTCTGCCTCCTCCTTCAAAACTGGATCTTTGTCTTCGTTCTATCTTACCGGCAGCAAAGCCTACTCCAACTTCATCCGCTTTAGCGTTAAGGAAGTAGCTGTTCCCTCCCGGATGAAGATCTATTTTCATTTCATACACAAATTTCTCGTTATCTCTCTTAAACGCTATATTTATTCCCTTCGCTTCTTTGAAGGTTGATCTTTCCCACGAGTCGTTATCCGGATTGTAGAACTCCAATTCCGTTCCGCCTGTCTGTCTTTCATCCCTCATGCTTAAAGGATATTTTATCCCGAATTTCTTCGAACTTCCGCCGCTGCGGTCGAGCCAAAGGATTAAACCGCCGCGCATAATCTGTCCTTCTATCGCGCGGTCCGATGTTTCAAATAACACGTAAAGATCATTTTTATCGTTCTGGACCCCGACAAGTATATTCTTGTCCTTAATATATTCTGTATTATTCTTCCAGTCATTATCATTCCCGTCTATTTTGATCCGGCTGTTATTCCATTTACTCACATAATTCACTCCCCCGCATCCGCTTATCATCAATGTTAGAAAAACCAGGAAAAGAAAGTAAAGTTTATACGATTTCATTTCACGCCTGCCTGTTTGAATTTTTGAAATCCGGCCTTCTGCAAAAGCTAAATTACAACGGCCGCCGTGTTTATTTCATGTATTTAGCTGTAAGTTCGCTGGGTATACTTCTGAATCTCAAAAACTTCGTCTTGTTTGTCTTCATAATTCAAGAAGAAGTAATTTAATTCTTTCATAAGCCAGTCTTCTGATAAATTATTTTTAAGTGCTGTAACGGACAGCCATTGAAGTTTTGGCAAGTTGACTATTCTTTCGATAAATGCCACCTTGATTCCGTCTCTAATAAAAATCTTAGCCAGTTCGGCGTTGGAAAATTGCAAAGGTTCTTCATTCTTTATTCCGGTTTCGCAAGTTTCATAAATTAAATATTCGATTAATTGCTCATTTAAACCAAGCGAGATACCGATTCGCACAAAATTATTCATGCCGGCATCTTTTATTCCTCCGCTCCCTGCGTTAAGCAGAATCAGCCCTTTAAGATAATTCTTCTTATCCTTTAAATTCAAACTAAGCCCGCATGATGTTGTTTTAATCTTGGCGAATAACAAAATATAAATCGGCCCGAACAAATTAGTATTCGTTTTAGGAGAAGACGCTGACTTAATAATCTGATTTAGATTCTCTTTACCGGCCGAAATAAATTTAGTCCGCCCGCTACAGTTTGCCGGTTTGACAGCGGAACAAGCTGTAAGGTTTAATGACTCGGCTCAAAGCTGCATAATATGAATCATATTGCCCTTTAACAAAAAATGATTAAACCTTTTATGCTGCGCTAGTGTCATAACGCGCAAAAGGATTTCATCGAAGTAATAAATCTATCTCAATGAAAATTCTGCTGGGTGCGTTAATTATAACTAAAATTTGATCTGAAACAATTACAGGAGGCATATATGGAAAGAAGGATGAATAATTTAAGAAGCGTAATTTTAGCTGCCGCATTAATATTAGCGGCCTTACCTGCACATAGCTATGCGCAGGAAGTAATTGTGGAGCACCATTACCGTCATAATAAAAAAATAATTGAAGTCCTTCCCTCCGGATACAGGGAAATAGTATACGGGGGCAGACATTTTTATTTC
Organism: Ignavibacteriaceae bacterium; assembly: GCA_046703345.1. GTDB lineage: Bacteria > Bacteroidota > Ignavibacteria > Ignavibacteriales > Ignavibacteriaceae > FEN-1297. Next base: position 3,095 of record JBJKTB010000413.1, on the reverse strand, counting down.
CGCGAGGGTGTCTTTTACGAGAGAGGTCCTAAAGGCTACGCGATAGTAGAAGCGCCCGTAGGAGCTGCTGTAACAGTTATGCCGGCGGGCTTCAAAATAGTAAGGATACGCAGAGCAAGATATTACTTTTTACACGGAGTTTATTACAAGTTCCTTCCGGCGAGGAAAGTTTACGTAGTTGTAAGAAGGCCTATCTAATAATTTAAATCCTAGAAAAACAGCAAAATTGCCCCCGGTAAATAGGCTATTACCGGGGACTGCTTTTTCTCAGCTGAATATTATTCCCAATAGCTGCCTGGGATTTAAACCAACAGAAGCAATTATGTGACTAATATATAAGAATTAAAGAATTATTAATATGAAAAAAATCTACTTCGTTTTACTCATTATATTCTCATCTTCGCTTTTATTTCCGCAAGGACTTTCGGTCTCCGGAAAAGTGGCAGATTATAAATCAAAAAGACCGCTTGAAGGCGCAAATGTTATGATCTTTCCACTGCCGCAGACAAAAGGAATGGGAGCTGCGACCGATAAGGAGGGACGTTTCTACTTCTCGTCGATTAAACCCGGCAGATATCTGATAACAGTCAGCTTCGTCGGATACAAAACATATAAAAAGGGATTTCAGATTTCCGGCAGATCCCTTGACCTGGAAACACTTTACATCTATCCGGAAGGAGTTCAGATTCCGGCCGTAGAAGTCATTGGCAAAGCCGATCAGGTGCAGATTAAAAACGATACAACGGAGATAAACGCCGCATCATTTAAAACTAATACAGATGCCGATGCTCAGGATCTTATTACAAAGATGCCGGGCATAACCGTGCAGAACGGAACAGTTCAGGCCCAAGGCGAAAACGTGCAGAAGGTTCTAGTTGACGGAAGAGAATACTTCGGAGATGACCCTAACACCGTCTTGAAAAATATTCCGGCTGAGATAATCGACAAAATTCAAGTCTTCGACCAGCAGAGCGATCAGGCGCAGTTCACAGGTTTCGACGACGGCAATACAACCAAGACAATTAATATTGTAACAAGATTAAGAGTCCGCCAGGGAACATTCGGAAGATTTTTCGGCGGGTACGGAAATGACACAAGGTACTCTTCAGGCGGCAATATAAATTTCTTCAACGGCGATCAGAGAATTTCTATACTCGGTCAGATAAATAACGTGAACCAGCAGAACTTCTCAAGTGAAGATCTGCTCGGTGTAATGTCTTCATCGGGAAGAGGCTTTAGAATGGGCAGAGGCGGAGGCCCGGGAGGACCCGGAGGCGGAAGAGTATTTATGGGAGGCGGAGGTTTCGGCGGCGGTAACGTTACAGACTTCTTAGTGAACCAGTCGGGCGGACTCGTTAAGACTAAAGCCTTCGGAATAAATTATTCCGACAAGTGGGGACAAAATATTGACGTTACGACAAGCTACTTTTTTAATATGACAAACAACGACGCGGAAGCGTCAACCGACAGAAATTATTTCCTTGCTTCCCCCACGGCTCAGGTTTATCTTGAAAATAACTCTTCTGTTACGCAGAACATCAATCACCGTTTCAATATGCGCCTGAACTATACGATGGACGAATCTAACTCAATTCTTTTTGTGCCCAGACTTACAGTCCAGCAGAACAGCGGCTCAAGCAATATATTAGGGCTTACAAATGCCGGCAATACTCAACTGAATAAGACGGTCAGTCTTTTTAATTCCAACCTTTCGGCCGTAAGTTCAAGCAATCTTCTCTTATTCCGCCACAGGTTTGAGAAGCGCGGCAGAACAATATCTCTGGCGCTTAACGGATCGGTTAACAATAATTCCGGAGATAATAATCTTTATGCTGAGGAAGATTACTACGGAACAGCTGCCACCGCAGACACGCTTAATCAAAACGCGAACCTTGCCACTCACGGCTACACCGGATCCGCAAGCGTAGTTTATACCGAGCCGGTAAGCGACGACGGACTACTCCAGTTCGATTCAAGGCTTTCTTATTCAAGAACCAAAAGCGATCAGGATACTTACGACAATAACCTTCTCGGCTATACTTCACTTCTCGATACTTCGCTCAGCAACGTATACAGCACAATCTATAAAACGGAGAACATAGGAACCGGCTACAGATTCAGGAAAAATGATCTGATATTTTCTGCAAACGTGAGCTATAATATCGCCCAGCTGTCAAATTCACAATCTTTCCCTGCACCCGGAAGCATAGGCAGAACTTTTTATTCAATACTTCCCTCTTTTATGATGAGATACCGCATCTCGCGCGACGCGAATTTAAGATTGTTCTACAGAACCACAAACAACGCCCCGAGCATTACTCAACTACAAAACGTTTTAAATAATTCAAATCCGACGCAGCTGAGTATAGGCAATCCGGACCTTACTCAGGATTACCAGCATATCTTAGTCCTTAGATACGCTAACATGAACGGAAGGAATATGCAGTCTCTGTTTGCAATGCTGGGCGCAACGTTTACCCAGAATTACATCGGCAACAACACTATAATTGCGCAGAACGACACAACAGTTATGAACGGAATAGCGCTGAATAGAGGAACTAAGTTATCAGTACCCGCGAATCTCGACGGCTACATAAACCTGCGCTCCTTTTTCGCTTACGGCATACCGGTTGAGTTTATTAAAACAAACGTTAATTTAAAACTCATCGTCAATTATTCGACAACTCCTGGAATTATTAACGGATTCAGCAATATGGCAAACTCGGCAACATACGGATTGGGAGTCGTATTCAGCAGCAATATCAGCGAGAACGTGGATTATACACTTTCGAGCAACAGCTGTATAAACAGCGTTAAGAATAGCTTTACGGTTGAGAACAACAGCAATTATTTTACTCAGAACACCTCACTGAGATTCTTCTGGCAGATCTGGAAGGGCTTCTTCATTCAGAACGTAGTAAATCATCAATATAACAACGGCCAGACCTCAACCGGCAATAAGAATGCGGTGATTTGGAATTTAAGTATCGGAAAAAAATTCCTTAAAAACGATGACGCAGAAATACTTTTTTCTGCCAACGATCTGCTGAATCAGAATATTAACATTCAGCACAATGTTTCAGATACTTATACAG
>JBJKTB010000412.1:0-3847 GCA_046703345.1 Ignavibacteriaceae bacterium | reverse complement strand
ATGATGAGATGCCCGCCGTCTAGTACCGGGAACGGCAGTATGTTAAGGATAGCCAGGCTAAGGCTTAACATCGCGAGGAAATAAATGAAGCTTAAGAAACCGTTGTCGGCAAATTTTACGGCGTACTGCGCAATCTTAACCGGTCCGCCGAAGGCCTTGCCGAATGCTATCTTTCCGTGAATTACCTTACCCACCATAGTGAAGGTAAGCTCGGTCATCTTGGTAATATCCTGCCATCCGCGGTAAAAGGACTCGAAAAATCCATATGTTTCGTATATTACCGGCCCGGTAAACGCTTCGCCAAGCGCCACGCCAATCATGCCGTCTGAGCCCGGAGTTACCGCAACAGTTACGGTGTCTTTGCCTCTTAACAGCTCTAGAGGCATAGTAACGCCTTTATGACTCGTAATGATATTCGTCGCCTGTTTTCTGCTGTATAAGGGAATGTTGTTAAGGGCCAGCATTATGTCGCCTGCTTTAACTCCGGCTTTGCTTGCGGGTGAATTGGCAAGTACGTCGCCAACGTTCGGACTTATGCCTGAGGGGAGAAGGAAAAGTTCGGTGCTCTCGTCAGGCGGAATCGCGGTTCTGGGAACGTTTAATACTGTTTCCTTTCCGTTCCTGAGAATATCGAACTTAAGGTTCTGTCCGAGCATATTAAGGAAGATATCCGAACGTACGTCTTCCCAGTTCTTCACATTTTTCCCGTTGATGGATAATATCTTGTCTCCCGCTGCGAATCCGGCGGAGTCTGCGGCGCTTTGCGGTACTACGTATCCAATCGTAGTTGTGGCGGTCATCTCGCTTCCGTGGAAGAAATTTGTTCCCCAGAAAACGAGAAGAGCGAGGATCAAGTTCATCGCTACGCCTGCGGTTATCACAATAATTTTCTGCCAAGTCGGTCTAGCTCTGAATTCGTAAGGCTGCGGTTCTTTATCGGCAAACTCGGTATCGAAGCTTTCGTCAACCATTCCGGCAATCTTAACGTAACCTCCTAACGGAAGAAGACTGAGTCTGTAATCGGTATGCCCCTGGCCGTCAAAATCCTTAGGCAGATCTCCGAAAGTAAACCCTGTTATTTTGTTCCAGCCGAAAAGTCTTTTACCGAAGCCGATTGCAAATACGTCGGCTCTCATCCCGCAGAGCTTCGCCGCAGCAAAGTGCCCGAACTCATGAACGAAAACAAGTATTCCGATAGTAATTGCGAAATAAATAATATAATCCATTAACCGAGGTTCTCCTTTTTATAAAACTCAAAAATAATGGGACTAAGAAATTCTGCGGCTGCCGAGGTAGTTAAAATACCAAAGCGTTTCCGTTTCCTCAAAGTCTATTTCAGTTCCCAAACATATTCTCTCGTAGCCCGATCGCATTCGTAAATTGATTCAATATCGGGCGACTTATGATTAGCAATCTTCTCAAGCGCCTTATCGATGAATGCAGGTATCTTTATAAACTTAATATCTCCCTTTAGAAACCTGTCGACCGCTACTTCGTTTGCCGCGTTAAGTATGCAGGGTGCGGTTCCGCCTTCTTCCAAGGCCCTGTATGCAAGATTAAGACATTCGAATTTATCTGTATCCGGTTCAAAAAAAGTTAAGCTGCCTATTTTAGGCAGACTGCTTCTCTCCATATCGTTCATCAGCCTGTCGGGATATGTTAAAGCATACTGTATCGGCAGTCTCATATCCGGAAGCCCGAGCTGCGCCTTTATAGAACCGTCTATAAACTGTACCATTGAGTGTACTATCGACTGAGGATGAATCACAACATCTATGCGTTCCTTCTCAATTCCGAAAAGCCAGCGTGCCTCTATTATTTCCAGGCCTTTATTCATCATCGAAGCAGAGTCGATGGTTATCTTATTTCCCATAGACCAATTCGGGTGATTCAGCGCCTCTTTTACAGTAACGTCAGCCAGCTGTTCCTTGCTCTTGACGAGAAACGGTCCTCCAGAAGCGGTAAGTAAAAGCTTCTCAACATTTTCTGTTTTTTCCCCTTCAAGGCACTGGAAAATAGCGCTGTGCTCAGAATCGATCGGCAGAAGTTTGGCGTTATATTCTCTGCATAATTTTGTAACAAGCTCTCCGGCGACGACAAGAGTTTCTTTGTTCGCCAGCGCTATAACTTTTCCCCGTTTTATTGCTTCCAGCGCCGGCGCCAGTCCGCTGAATCCAACCATTGCACCGACAAATATATCATAGTCAAAATTCTTGGCAGCTTCAGTTAGTCCTTCCGTGCCCGTAAGCACTTTAGACTTTCCGGCTAATCTTGTCCTTAGCTTATCCCCTTGTTTTTCATCCTTAACAACAACAAATTCAGGCCTAAATTCATCGATCTGCGGTTCCAGCAAATCAATTCTGGTGTTTACGGTTAGCGCGGTTACCTTAAAATGGCCCGGAAAATTTCGTATTACATTTAAAGTATTTATTCCTATAGATCCCGTGGAACCTAATACTAAGACTTTTTTCATATTTGTTCTAATTCTATGCCCCTAAAAGTAACTAAGAATGTTTTCTTAATCAATGTAATTCTGGCTGAAACCGGTGTCTTGTAACAATATATCGCTGCCGGTGAAGTCCTTATAAAATGATGATTAAAAACAAATTATTTCTGTAAATACTTAATATAGTTTCGAAAATCTGAATTACTTCTGCCGGGCTAAGTTTTTTTATTCATGATTCATCTTTGACCGGATATTACAGACAAAATCGCGTCTTTTTTCCGGCGGAAATATTGGGAGTTGTGCTTCTGCACAAATACTCTTTGAAATTTATATTTTTAATTTAAACATACAATATCAAATAATAGTTCAATAAAGATGTTTTCATCCCGATAAAAATAACTAGAATTATTTGATGCGGGAAGAAAAGAATCGCTTCAGATCTTCTCTTCAGGATATGCGGAAATTATCTTGAATGATTATTATATCAACTTTATAAAAGGGAGCGTATGAAATTCTCAAAGTATCTTCTTACTCTTTCACTTATCTTACTTTTAGCGGGAAGCGGATTTGCTCTTCCCAGATTTGCGCTACGAATGGGAGCCAGGTGCATCGACTGTCATATTGATCCTACCGGAGGCGGAATGAGAAATTCCGGCGGGATGCACTTCGGGTGGAAAGTTCTTCCGCTCGTTACTCCGGAGGAGAAAAATTTTCCCGGTGAAGACCAGTTCGGGAAGAATATCCGTTTCGGAATAGACTACCGCACCCAGTATCTTTATGCCCAGCAGTTCGGTAAAACCACATTCCAGAAGATGGAAGGCTCGGTTTATACTGATATCGTTTTAACAGATAAAATAAATGTCTATGCGAATTACGATTTTGTAAACGCAACCTGGGAAGGCTTCGCCATCGCGCATATTCTGCCGAACGACAGTTACGTAAAAGTGGGCAGCTTTATGCCGGATTTCGGGATAAGGCTCGACGATCATACAGCCTATACTAGAGGCGGCGATCTCGGTTATCTTTTCACCACTAACAGAAGGCAGGGTTTGATATATGATCCCCGCTTCTCGGTTAGAGGCGTTGAAGTAGGATATAATATTGGCGATGTAGCTCTAGTTACGGCAAGCGTCGGTACTCCCGCGGTTGCGATAGATTTTAACATTGAGCCGTCTTACACGTCAAGTTTTCAGTACAATCCTGTTGTGGCAAATAAAGTTGCTCTCATGCTGGGTGCTTCGTTTACAACCTTCAAAGGTCCGCTTATTTATACTCCTCTTCCTACGGAACATAAAGTTACAATGTACGGCGGCTATGCCGGCATGGGAGTCGGCAATTTTACTCTGATGGGTGAATATGATATTGCTCAGGATTATGAAAGCGTGGGCACCAACTCAGCGG
>JBJKTB010000411.1:0-2946 GCA_046703345.1 Ignavibacteriaceae bacterium | reverse complement strand
CAACCTTCTTCTTGAAAGAAATAACTCGGTTGTAATAATAGAACACAACATGGAAATAATTAAATGCGCTGATCATATCATTGATCTCGGACCGGAAGCAGGCGAAAGAGGAGGGGAAATTGTCGCGACAGGAACTCCAGAAGAAATTGCGTCAAATAAAGAATCATGGACCGGGAAATTTCTTAAAACTTTTCTGGATTAAATTCTATTCTTCTGCTCAAATCACTTCAAGAGCAACTTCCACGGTGCTTTTCATATCCTGACTCATGTCAAGCATTACACAGTGCCGATTTGTGTAGAAGATAAACCAATTTCGTATTATCTTTATTCCGCGGAGTGATTCATAAATCTTTATATAATTCTATGCAAAAGTCGGCCGGTAGACTTAAAATGATTTTCTTTGTGTCTGCAGTGCTTTGCCTGGCAGCGCTGTTATACGCTTTAATACCATCGCGTCCGTCAAACCCATCAAAGGTAAAGAGCATCGGGACAGACAAATCGGAGATGTTCGATGACCTCTTTAGGAACGGCGGATTTATTGTCTACGGCGCGTCGGAAGCAGCCTTAGCAAAAAGATACGCTGAAGACTCCGAGAGATTACGTTCTCACTTTAAATGGGCGAAGTTCAAAGTTTTGCCGGATACCGCTGTGGATGAGAGTGATTTGCAGCGCAGCGCCTTGATCCTTCTGGGAACATACAATTCGAATAGAATTATTAGAAAACTATCAGGGAAATTTCCCGTTAAAATTTCATCGGGTTCAATTGCTTTTATGGGACTTGATTACAAAGACTCAACAACAGTTCTTAATTTGATGTACAAAAATCCGTATAATCCGAGTAAACTTTGTTTTGTTATCTCTGGTAATAACGACTCATATCTAATAAGGCATTCTGAATTAAACATGATCGGGGATCTCAGAATAATGGTTAACGGAAGTTGCGCGGCAATGGGACTATTCAAAGTTGCAAAGAACAACCGCTGGGTCATCGACCCGAATACATACCGTAATTTTATCGTAGAAAAAAAGGATTACAATAGTTTCAAAAATTTCAGATATGTAGTCTATTCAAATGACACAAATATTGAGACCGTTAGAAAAATTAATTCCTATAATGAATCTTGTCTTCAAACGGTGAGAAAATTTTTCGGAGAAAAGTTTTCTCACCACAAGATAGATTATTATTTGTACAATAATTTTGAAGATAAAGGTTTAATAACCGGGAACACTCATCTCGGCAGTATAGATACGGCAGATGGTTCGGTACATGCGGTAGTAAACAACTGGATTAACGGCGACGATTTCTCAAATATTGCCGAACTGCTGATAAGAAAAAAATTAGGCAGTCCCAAAATAAAAATACTTGAAGAAGGGTTGTCAGTTTATTTTTCGCATGGATGGAGAAATAAAGGATATAAGTATTGGGCGAGTCTTCTTGATTTTTCCGGCGACGAGCCAACTTTAAAAGAACTGCGGGATAATAATAAGCTTCCTAATCTTTCGCCGCTGGTTGCGGAACCTCTTGCAGGCACGTTAGTATCTTTTCTGATCGGAAAATACGGCAGGGAATCATTCATCAAACAGTATGCTGATTGGAATCCATCCGGCAGAGTAGCTGAAGTGTTAAATATTGAATGGAGAGCTTATCTTGATTCATTATCGCGATCATTCAGAAAGGAAATAGTAGCTGACAGAAAAAACTTTCCTCGGGTGATTACCGGATTTCAGAAAGGGTTCTGTTTTGCGCACGAGGGATATCAGATTTATAACGGATATATGTCTCATGAAGCCGATCAGTCAGTTGAGAAAATGAAATCTCTGGGAGCAAATTCGTTTTCTATTACGCCGTTCACTTCGGTAAGGGTAGACGACAAACCTGAACAACTGCGTTTCTGGGAATCTGCCGGCGCTGAAAATGATGAGAGCTTAATTCATCTTGCTCATCTGGCAGGCGAATTAAAAATGAACTTAATATTAAAGCCGCACATATATCTCGGCCGGCAGCTATGGCCGGGCGATATTAAGATGAAGAATAAAAATGATTGGAGCCTGTTTTTTAAATATTATTTCGAGTGGATTAGACATTATGCCCTTTTAGCTCAGATGTACAAGATCCCGATGCAATGTTTAGGCAACGAACTTGCAGGCGCAACCGTGGGACATGAAGCAGAGTGGATAAAAATGGCGGAGAGAATAAGAAAGCTGTATTCGGGTAAACTTGTATACGGGGCAAACTGGAGCAACGAGTTTGAGAAATTAACTTTCTGGAAACATTTCGACTACATAGGTATAAGCGAATATTTCCCGTTGAGTAATGACGCCGATCCAACCGATCAGGAGCTTCTTAAAGGCGCCGAAGACGATATGAGGAAAATTGAAGAAGTGCACAGCCGGTATCCATTGCCTGTTATTTTTACTGAGGTTGGATTCAGAAGTTCGGGAGAGCCTTGGAAAACAGCTCTTGAAAAATCATCAAGGGATTCTTCAGATTATGAAAACCAGGCCAGATGTTATCAAGCTCTGTTCGAAGCGGCGTACGACAAACCCTGGCTTGCCGGGTTGTACTGGTGGAAATGGCCCAGCTATCTTTCATTCGGGAGAAGACGAGTAGAAAACAGTTATACGCCTTTAAATAAACCGGCGGAGAATATAATAAAATTCTGGTATTCTAAAAATTGGAATCAATAATTTTGATGGGGCAATTTAATTGAAAAGGGTGACTTAATTTCTCAGTATATGACATCTAAATTTTTTTACTTTTGCCGGTATGCTCAGTATATTATAAAAAGTAATTTTTATAGAAATATTCTTTTACCGGAGATCCTTCCTTCTCTAGATATTAAATATTGTTGCAAGTTCTTATTCGATTTAAAAATGCTCTTAGACATTTAAGATTAAAAGCGGGGATTATTATGAATAATAAGAAATGTTTCCTAACAATCATAT
>JBJKTB010000410.1:0-2963 GCA_046703345.1 Ignavibacteriaceae bacterium | reverse complement strand
CTATTATATGGTTGATGTACTCCGTGCCGGAGTAATTAATCTGAGATTATTTCCTCTTGAACGGCGAGTCTCTTTCGATAGGTTTGTTTGACGTTCCCCTTATTTTAGCAGAAGTTCTTTCCGGATTTTTTGTGAGTATCGCTGGCTTGAATATACAGGCTCAGGAAATTTTGAAAGCCTTATTATATACGCGCCGCTGAACATCTGCTCTATTTTTTCAATCATCTTTATATTTATTATCGTATTGCGGTGTATCCTCAAAAATTTCTTCCCGGGAAGCTTTTCTTCCCAATTCTTAAGCGATCTTTTTATCATTACTCTTTCACCAGTCCTCAGGTAAACTTCCGAATAATCGTCGGCCGCTTTTATTACTACTATTTCCTCAATTTCGGTCATTACGTATTTCTCTCCGGATTTCAGCAGTATCTTATCATCGCTGCCGATAGTCTGCATCTCCTCACCTTTGGGCTGTGCTCCTTTCTTTTATGCGGCTATCCGCTCAAGCCTGGTTGATACAAGCTCCAGCAGTTTGGCCGCTCTCACTGGCTTGGTTATATAATCATCGGCGCCAAGCTCCATAGCATGCTGAAAATCGCTTATGCTTGTCCTTGCGGTTAGATATATAAAAGGTATCGCTGATGTGCTCTTATCTCTGCCGGTTAACTGTTTTACCTCGTATCCGTCCATGTCCGGCATGCTTATATCGCATACTATAAGATCGGGCTTAACCGACTTCGCCATCTCAACTCCTTCTCGGCCGCAGGAAGCCTCAAATACTTCGTAACCGCTTTCGTAAAATATCTCGGCAAAATTTTCTCTGATTGGTTTTTCATCCTCTATAATGAGTATTTTCTGCATGTTAACCCGTATTTTTTTGTTTTAATTTCTAGTGCTAAATTTAAATAAATTATAAGTCTTCGAAAATTTTCAGGCACATTTAATTTATTTTTTCAGGAATAAATCTTAACTCCCGCGCTTTTATTTATGAACTGAATAAGATTCACTCGATTATTTCTTAATGCTTACTGTTACTTTCGTACCCTTGCCTAATTCACTTTCTACCGAAACACCTCCGTTATGCAGTTCCGCGTACCGTTTTACTATGCTTAAGCCTAAACCCGTCCCTTTTATCGATGAACTGTTCTTAGCTCTGAAAAATGCATCGAACAATTTGTCCAAATCTTCTTTAGGAATACCCATGCCGGTATCCTGAACTGTGAATCTGACTGCCTCCTCCTCATCTTCAACGCTTAGGCTTATTTCTCCGCCCTCCGGCGAAAATTTTATGGCGTTGGATAAGACGTTCAATAATATATGGTTTAATAGCTTTGCGTCAGCCTGTATGAAGTCGTAGCTCAGTTTGTAATGCAGTGATACCATGTGCCCTTCGGTAGCTTGATGCTTTACTTCCTCAATTATGTCCTCGCAGAAGTGCTTTAATTCCAACCGCTTCGGCGCGAATTCTACCCTGCCTCTGTCGGCTCGGCTTATTGAAAGTATGTCATCGAGAAGCTCAGTTAGGCTTTGAACCGAATTCTGTATCTTTTTTATGTGCAGACCGTTTTTTTCATCAGTCCACTTATTTCGGTACATCTCCAATAAATCGGCTGAAGCCAATATAGTCGTCAGCGGCGTTCTGAATTCATGGCTGGTTATTGATATAAAATTTGTCTTCATTTCATTCAGCTCTTTTTCTTTTTTAAGAGCTTCAAGCGTTTTGTTCTCCAGCTCCTTTTGTTTTGATATGTCCGCCAGCAGTACTGTTATTCCTTCCGGTTTTCTGCCCGGCAATCCGAATGATGCTTTATATATAAGAAGCGGTACCGCTTCGCCGCTTCCCAGTAATACCTTTCCTTCATATATCATTTTTTTATGCTCTTTTAATAGCTCCTCATCGTATTTCCCGGAATATACGGTCTCTTTCTCAGGCGCAAGCTCATCTATCTTTCTGCCTATTGTCAGCTCGCGGCTCAAACCGAAGAACTCTTCGAATGCCGAATTAATTTCAGTAAATCTTAAATCCGTGTCCAGCACATAAATCGGGTTGGGGATGGTATCAATAAGTGTTCTGAAGAACGTGTTCTGCTTTCGCAGCTCCTCTGTCTTTGCCCCAACCAGCTCTTCAAGATGCTCCCTGTAACGTCTAAGCTCATTGTCTTTTTCAACCCTCTCGGTAATATCTTCAAACGTGGTAACAAATCTGCCGTTGAAAAACGGTGAGGTGGATATCGTATACCATCGGCCGCCGCTTGGGCTTTCCATTTCTATCTTCACTGCCTCGTTTACATCTTTATGTCGCTTCCAAAATTTCTTTATATGCTCACTGTCCATATTGTAGATCTCTGTCGCTCTCCGGCCTATCGCTTCCCCTTCCTTTATCCCTGATATTTTGTAATACGCCCTGTTTACTTCAATTACAACGTAATCTGTCATTTCCCCTTCTTCATTGTATATTATCTCGTTCAGCGCTACTCCCTCGCTCATCGTATCGAATATATTCCTTAGCTTTCTCTCGCTTTCTATTAGCGCCCTTTCCGATATCAGCCTCTGCGTTATATCTACGTTCGTAACCCTCCTGCCGTGGTAATTTCCGCTTTCATCGTGAATCGGTCGGCATGTATGACGAAGGTATTTAATTTCCCCGGTTTTATTTAATATTCTGAACTCAAAATCTTTGATTGTTTCGGCGGCTTCTCTTGAATGATATTTCAAAAAATGCCTTTTAACTTCTTCCAGATCATCGCGATGAACAAGATCAAATATCAATTCTGGCTTCTTTAAGAATTCTTCCGACTCGAATCCCGTTACCCGTACGCACGACGGCGAACAGTATCTCAGCTGCATATCCGGCAGCACCCACAGCTCCCACTCGTATGCGAAGTTTGCTACTGTCCTGTATAGAAGTTCTTTCTCTTTGAGCTTCTTCTCATAGGCGTGTTTGTAAAGTGAGGTTTCTATTGTTA
>JBJKTB010000409.1:0-3097 GCA_046703345.1 Ignavibacteriaceae bacterium | reverse complement strand
GAAGATTTACTCCCGAGCCTCATCAGCAGGGAGTGTTCACAAATTACAGCAGCGATCTTGATTTCCTGTGGCGATACCAGATTGACCATATGTTCAACAGGTATTTGCTTTGGAATTTTGTAGGACGGATATCAACTGTTCAGGATACCGGCGTAAAATGGAACCAGCTTTACGCTATTCCGCTGCTGGTGGGACTGATCGGCTTGTTCTATCTGTTCAAGAAAGACTGGAAGATGGCTTCTGCCTTTCTGATTCTGTTTATGTTCATGGGTTACCTTATAGCGTTCTACCAGAATCAGCAGCAGCCCCAGCCGAGAGAGAGGTTTTACTTCTATCCCGGTGCGCTGTTCGTCTTCGCGGTGTGGATTGCCGTGGGTATGAGAGAAATTTTGGATTTAGTTATTCAGAAATTTAAAGACAGTTCGCTTGCAAAAACCGCCGCATACACTTGTCTTGCTCTAGGACTTATACTCGTGCCCGGAAACATGCTGAGAACAAACTACTTCACTCACGACCGCTCTAAGAACTGGCTGCCGTGGGATTTTTCGTACAACCTACTGCAGAGCTGCGCACCCAACGCCATTCTGTTTACCAACGGCGACAACGATACTTTCCCGCTCTGGTACCTGCAGGACGTTGAAGGCGTAAGTAGAGACGTCAGGATCGTCTGTTTAAGTCTAGCCAACACCGACTGGTATGTAGAGCAGTTAAAAAATAATTCGCCTTACGGTGCGATGAAGATCAAATTCAGCATGAGCGACCAGCAGATCCATCAGCTGAACCCGATCCAGTGGGATTCGCACGTGGTCTCTATTCCCGTATCAAAGAAAGCGATAAAGGAATTCGGCGTTACCGACACTTCGGTGATAAACTCCGGCCAGATCTCCTTCATGATGAATAACAGCATTGAGATAGGAGGCGTTAAAGGCATCAGGATACAGGACATCGTTGTAAAAGATATTGTCGAGAACAATACCTGGGACAGGCCGATCTATTTCGCGTCTACATGCTCCAACGACTGCTACATCGGCATGGATGATTACCTCGAAATGGAGGGATTGGCCTCGCGTCTAGTTCCTGAAAGGCGTACAGGCGTTGAATACGTTAACGCAGCAATAACAAAAGAGGATTTGTTCAACGAAAATCCGTCGTACTCCAAAACTTACGAGCCTGGTTTCAAATTCAGAGGATTAACCGATAAAGGCATTTTCTTCGACGATACGGAAACAAGGCTTATCCAGAACTACAGAAACACATTTGTAAGACTTGCGTACTATTATCATAACGAACTTCATGACAATACTATGTGCGTAAAAACTCTGGATATGATGGATAAAGAGATACCAAGATCAGTGGTGCCAATGGATTACAGGTTCCTCTACGATATTGGGAATATCTATTATAGTGCTGGAGCTTTCGATAGGTTCAAGCAGATTGCCGATGAGGTAATTCCGCAGGCTAAAGATTATCTAGCCGAGAGCGCTGATAATCTGCGCTCCCCGTATAATTCTTACAGCATGCTCGAAAGGATTTATGTGAACCTGAAGGAATATGATAAAGCTATAGATATTCTTCAGCAGCTTGAGAGAACTGTACCTGGTGTCGGCGGTATTCAATCGGAAATTGAAAGAATACAGCAGATGAAAAAAGCGGAGCTTCCGCAGGCGCCTGAAAAGAAATAAACGTTATTAGTAGCCGGGAGTCAATCTCCCGGCTCGTGTTTTTCTGATATTCATTAAACCTTCTTTATACGCGGATTTTACCTTTTAATTTTTAAGTCCAAATAAAATAGCCGAATTCCTAAGCAGACAATATAAAATCAGTGTCACTTGTCGTATTTTTTTGCCTCTTAGAGAATTTTTGATTGATAAATGAAATGAATACTATTTATTTAATCTGTAGAAATTGCTTCACTTTAAATGATACGCAGGGGTTAGTCAAATAAAATTTTGTTGAGAATTACGTAAGGAATGAAGAGATGGATATGTATTCTGTGATTTTTTCTTCGCTTGCAATTTTCTTCGGGTCGGCTGCTGTTGTAATAGGCGGATCATACATCGTCTATAGGGCAAAGAACAAAAATTAAAACCATTTGAATACCTGTGTTATGAGAAGATCTGTCTTTACATATCTTCCGTAAATGTTATAACCGCAATTATTAACGCTGCTATAAAGATTTTGTTAGTTCTTCAGGTTCCGGTTTCCTTTTATTGAAAACTACAGTAAAAGTAGAGCCTTTCCCCTTTTCGCTTGAAACTTGAATCGATGCGTCATTCATTTCGCAGTATTTTTTAACCAGTGCCAGCCCCAGTCCGTTGCCTTCAAATTTTCTAGTGTATCCGTGATCTTCCTGAGTGAAAGGTTCAAAAAGCACTTGCAGATATTCGCCTGAAATACCGATGCCGGTGTCTATAATATCCACTCTCAATCCGGAATCGGCACTGCTGGTGCACTTAACTTGTATACTGCCGGATGCAGTATACTTTAAGGCATTGTCTATAAGATTGGCAAATATTTGATTTACCGAATAACGGTCGGCATAAATTACGGGATCCTCAACATCTGTGTTTATTGAAAGCTCAATTCCCTTCTCCTGGGCTTTAGGCTGATATTCACAGAATAAATTTTCTAGCACTTCCTTGCTGAGGTCAATATCTTCTGGATCATACTCAAACGATCCGGTTTGGATTTCGGCCATATTAAGAATAAGATCGATGGTTCTTATTATCCTCTGCCCGGCGCTGGCCATCCCTTTGAATCCGTATTTGAGATCGGGTGTAATTGTATCCTCAACTTCCTCCCGGATCAAACTTGAAAAACTTAATATTGTGTTAATGGGTGTTCTTATCTCATGAGACATCTGAGCCAGAAATTCGGAACGCAGCTTGCTTGCAGTTTCAGCCGCCTCTTTAGCTTTTTTCAACTGCTCTATATACTGAAGTTTTTCTGTCATATCCAGCGATATTCCAAGAAGATATTCCGGCTGTCCGTATTCATCAAGCAGCGGAATCTTCATAGTCCTCAATATTTTCCTGCCGAGCTTTGTTGTTATTTTTTCTTCTTGGATGTCTGTCATTTTTCCGGTATTCAGCACCTC
>JBJKTB010000408.1:0-2899 GCA_046703345.1 Ignavibacteriaceae bacterium | reverse complement strand
ACCAGGTAGCTTTCCTTAAGGCTCATTATCCCGCCGAGTTTATGGCCAGCGTACTAAGCAACGGCGGCGGGTTTTATTCTCCGGCGGTTTACATACAGGAGGCGAAGAGGCTCGGTTTGAAGATAGAGCTTCCCTGCATAAACAGAAGCAGCAGGGAATATACTGGAGAGGGGAAGACAATACGCATCGGGCTTGCGGCGGTCGGGAATCTCTCCGGCGCTTCGATAGACGCGATACTCGAAGAAAGAAAAGAAAACGGCAGATTCGTTTCGCTCGCAGACATTCTTGTAAGAACCGGACTTGCGTACGAGGAGACGTCGCTGCTTATAAAATGCGGCGCTATGGGATGCTTTAAGCAGACAAGGCCCGAGCTGCTGCGGCTGCTGGACATATACATAAACAGAAGGAGAATATTTGACCGCGGCTGCGGCGATCTGTTTATAGGCGAGACGTTCGCGCTTGAGGAGCAGGTAAGAACAAACATAAACTACGGCGCGGAGGAAATATGCCGGAGCGAATACGAAAGCTTCGGCTACATGGTTACAAGGCATCCGCTTTACTTTTTCAGAGAATACACAAACAGCCGGCTCATAACGCACGCCGAAGATATGCATAAATACAGGGGAAGAAGAGTAAGGATGATCGGCTGGTACATGACTTCCAAGAGGATAAGGACGAAGAAGGGGGAAATAATGAAGTTCCTTTCGCTTGAGGATCTGACAGGAACTTTCGAGGCCGTTATATTTCCGAAAGTTTACGAAGAGTGCGCCGAGAAGACTATGTCAATGGGGCCCTATCTGCTCGAGGGAACGGTGGATGCCGGGGATGCCACCAATCTTGTCGTTCACAAGCTGGAGGTGCTGTCTTCAGCCGTTATAAAAGCAAGCATTCAAAAAGACAGCGTGGAGAACAACTACTACGGCGACGCGGAGAAAGTTTCCGAAGAGGAGTTTCTCATAGTAAAGGCTCTCGGCAAAGAGAAGCTGCGGAGAGCGTACGCCGGCTGAACATCTTTGTATTTATTTCATATTAACGAATTGAGTCGGGAAATCGAGCTCGGCATCTTTAACTAGTTTTATTACCGCCTGCAGGTCGTCTATCTTGGGAGCGGTTACGCGGACCTGCTCGTCCTGTATCTGCGCGTTTACCTTAAGCTTTGAGTCCTTAATCATCTTTGTTATTATCTTAGCGTTATCCTTAGAGATGCCGCTTTGAAGATTAATTTTCTGTTTTATTCTTCCGCCGGAGGCCGTCTCAGGCTCATCCAACTTAAGGGCTTTAACGGAGATGTTTCTTCTGATGAATTTTGTCTGAAGGATGTCGATACTCGCCTTAAGGCAATAGTCGTCCTTTGTATTAATTGTGATAACCTTGTCTTTCTTGTTAAGCTCCAGTTCAGTAGCCGCGTCTTTAAGATCGTAGCGCTGATGGATTTCCTTTAGGGCCTGGTTAACTGCATTATCGGCTTCCGGGAAATCTATTTCGGAAACTATGTCGAATGAGTGATTTTGTGCCATGATAGACCTTTATTATATAAAAATTCCAATTGATATACTGAGACAGATAATTCCATAAAATATATACTTAAATTTAATAATAATCTCAAAATGATGTAGAAAATGCACGTAAAAGTAAGTAAATATTAGTATTATTTATAGAAAAAGGGCGGGTTCAGAAGTAAATAAGACAGGTTATTTATCAGGAGGAGAAAAATAGAGCAAATCACGATTCAAAACGAAATCAAAACGAGATCAAAACGAGATCAAAACGAGATCAAAACGAAATCAAAACGAAATCAAAACGAGATCATAGGGCAAATAAGCGCCTTTCAAGCGGTAAATAAGGAGAAAATTCTGTAATGTGATAACTTATTAATTACATAAATAAGATTCCGCTCAAGATAAAACCGCACGGGGATTATCGTTGAGCGTTTTCGAATATGCAGTAAGGATACGAAGATTATTTCTCCATTTGATCTAATAGTTTTATAGCCGCATCAACGGATTCGGCTTCCATAGCGGCATATCCGACGGCGCGTGAACTTCGCTGCCACTGATTGGCTGTAACAAAGTTCGAATCCTTTATAATTCTAATAACATGTCCCATGCCCATTTCTTTTGCGCTTTTTTGCGTATTGATAAGTACCTGACGGCCGTCTTCTGTAGTAGGCTGGCATTCGGCGATCTCAGAAATAACGCTGAAACCGGGTTTCAATCTTTTTAGCTGTGACAGAAGATCGGCGGACCATGCATTCATTTCATTGAGATCAATTTTCCCCTTAAGCATTAGATGCATTCTGTTCTTAACAAAGTCCGGCTGGTTTTTGAACATTTGATTCTTCCTTTCAGATGTGATAGAGCAGGAAAAAGGCTGAGGTGAAAGATTTAAGGGTGATCAGGAAATTTACTCTTAACAAATTAGCTGTATCAGGCGTTGATCAGTATCATCTCAACTATTTATTTAGAATTTCTTAAATATTTTAGTCGAAATTTTTATGCTTATTAAAAATAACAGATCAATCTTTTAAGTGACTACCGCAAATTTCCGATATTAGGATATCAGAATAATCACGGAATAATCCGATATAATTATCGAAGATTTGGGCACGAAGTTTAGGGCTTCGGTCAAAAAAATTAAAAATTAAAAATTAGAAATTAAAAATTGGGAAAAGAGAGAGCAGTGCTTAAAATTTATAAGGAAAGATAAAATGGTAAGTAAAAGTCGGGATGCCCGGATTCTCCCCAAGGGACTCCTTCGGAGGAACCGGGGACCTTCCCGATCGGATCGGGACGCGCTAATCATTGGAGATAAGCTGCAGAATATACTTCTTGCTTTTCATGGATTTAAGCTTCAGCTCAAACTTAACAGCCTCGGAATTAGTGGAGAATTCTTTGGTGAA
>JBJKTB010000407.1:0-3320 GCA_046703345.1 Ignavibacteriaceae bacterium | reverse complement strand
GTCTTGTGCTTGTTTTCCCTGTTATTTTAGGAATTTTAAGTTTATTATTAAAAAATAAATTTGTAAACCGTACGGCATTGTTTGGTTCTGCCGGTATTTATGTCTTTGCAGCTTGCGCGGAACCGGCGCATATAAATTGGTACATTTTACCCGGCTGGCTGTTGGCTTACTTTCAATTTGATTCTATCGGCCTTTATTTTTTCGCGGTCATGGCGATAGTCTTTGCGGCTTCGGCTGGTTACAGTTTATTTTATTTCAAAGCGCATAATCTTTCCGCTAAGCAGGAATCCGTCTATATTTTGGAAATGCTTTTATTTGTCGTCGCCATGAGCGGAGTAATATTGTCGACTCACCTGGCGTTGCTGTGGGTTTTCGTAGAGGCGACTACATTAACAAGCGCGCTGCTTATTTATTTTGAAAAGAAAAAATCTTCTCTGGAAGCCGCATGGAAATATATCTACATATGTTCCATCGGTATTTCGCTTGCGTTTGTAGGAATTATTCTTCTCTCCATCGGCAGCCGGAATATCAACTCCCTGTTTTTCAGCGATCTGTACGGCAAGGCGATGTCGATTAATCCATTCTGGTTAAAGTTATCTTTCGCGTTTATTTTTGTCGGGCTGGGAACAAAAATCGGTATTGCGCCCATACATGCGTGGCTGCCCGATGCGCATTCGGAAGCGCCTTCACCAATATCGGCTCTGCTTTCCGGCACACTTCTAAACTCAGCTTTACTCGGACTAATGCGTGTTCAGCAGATTTTTATCAGCGCGCACCAGGAAGGTTTTTCAAATTTTTTATTCTTAATTACGGGCTTTCTTTCTTTAATGATTAGCGCCGTTTTTATGTTGAGGCTGAAGAATTACAAGAGAATGCTGGCATATTCTTCAATAGAAAATATGGGAATATTATTTATAGGAATTTCCCTGGGCAAATTTGCAGCGTTTGCTGTTATGCTTCACGTACTTGCGCATTCGCTTTCCAAGACTTCGCTGTTCCTTACTTCCGGCAATATTCTTCATCTTCATAATAGCAAGAAGATTGAATCAGTAAGCGGGTTGTTGAAGACAGACTCGCGGACCGGCTGGATCTGGATTCTTTCTATGCTTGCGATTACCGGAATGCCGCCCTCGCCAGTATTTTTAAGCAAGTATCTTATCGTTCAAGCATTATGGTTCAGCGGAATGAGCTGGCTTGCGGTGCCTTTCTTTTTATTCCTTGTAATTGTTGCGTTCGGTATGGGCGGCGCTGTTTTCAAAATGTCTTTCGGCAGCGCCTCGCCGGGACAGTTTGAAAACCGGCGGCTGGGTTTTTATGCTTATGAGACCCAACTGGCAGTGTTCGTTTTAATTTTAATAACCGGGATAAACATGACCCAACCGGTCTATTCGTTTATTAACAACGCCGCAAATTTTTTTCGTTAATGAGGTAAGAAAAGTGAATTGGATTGAATCGAAAAATTTACAGCCGGTTTTGTTGAAAGATATCCCGGGTTTAAATATAGATGAATTAAGAGAAGATCTAATTTCCGGAATCAAAAACGGGAAAAGACTCGTACAGTTTTTCGGCTGCGAAGAAGGCGGAGAAATTATTTTATACGCAGTAACCGCCGATGACGACGCATCGAAGCTTTTTATCTCTTCAGCTAAATTTTTACGCGGCACTTCATATAAATCTTTAACTCCGGAAATTCCTTCGGCGCATTTATTTGAACGGGAATTCTACGAACAGTTTGGAATTAAACCTGAAGGTCATCCCTGGCTGAAACCTTTAAGAAAAGGAATTCCCGGCATTAACTGGGTGGAGCCGGAATACCAATTCTTCAGTATGAACGGAGAAGATATTCACGAAGTAGGAGTAGGACCTATTCATGCTGGAATAATTGAGCCGGGGCATTTCAGATTTTCCTGCCACGGCGAGAAAATATATCATCTGGAAATTAAATTAGGTTTCCAGCATCGCGGTGTTGAAGAGCTATTTGTAAAAAATAATTTTCGTCCTGTTTATTTACAAAAGCTGTCGGAGTCTGTAACCGGCGATACGGTGATCGGACATGCAGGTACATTTGCGCGCGCGGTTGAATCATTAAGCGGCACTACCGTAACGCGAAGGGCAAAATTAATCAGAACAATTGCGCTGGAGCTTGAACGTATTGCAATGCATCTTGGCGACTTATCCGCTCTCTCAAATGATGTCGGTTATTTGACGGGGAACTCTGTATTCGGTGCGCTTAGAACAAAAGTAATTAATACTACTTTAGCGATTTGCGGCAACAGGTTCGGGCGGAGCCTAATTACATTCGGCGGAGTCAATTTCGATTTAACCGGTGAAATGAAATCAAAAATTAATTCTACCGTTGGAAAACTGAACGACGAAGTTTCACTCGCTGCCGAAGTTTTGTTCTCTTCATCCTCTGTCATGGAAAGATTTGAAAAGACCGGGATAGTCGCCCAGGGAACAGCTAATGAAATAGGAATGGTCGGACCTTCTGCGCGTGCGAGCGGAGTTTCCGTTGACGTTAGATCGGATCATCCTTTCGGCGGTTATGAATTTTTCCCTGTCCATAAATTAACTTTGGGTTCCGGCGATGTATTTGCCCGCGCTTATATACGGTTTATTGAAATTCAGCAGTCGATAAAAATTATCGGCGAACAACTTGAGAATTTATCCGGGAACGGTATTAAGAAAAACCTTTCAAACATGCTGCCCGATAGTTTAGTTGTTTCTATGGGAGAAGGATGGCGCGGTGAAATTTCTCATATAATAATAACGGACGGGGAAGGGAAAATAAAACGAGTGAAAATAAAAGTTCCTTAATTCAATAACTGGTTTGCTTTATCACTGGCCGTAAGAAATGAAGGCATTTCGGATTTCCCGTTATGCAATAAAAGCTTCAATTTATCTTACAGCGGATTCGATTTATGATTTATCGTCGGGTAAAAAATGTTAGACTTAATTAAACTTAGGAAACAACACGGATATCAGGCCATCCCTGATATTAGGAATGCGAAACTGCCGGATACTCATCGAGGCTTCCCGGTTTTGGATGAATCAAAATGTACGGGCAACTGCAGTAACTGCAAAGAAGTCTGCCCGGTTGAGGCAATTAAAATAAATCCGCTTTCGATTGATTTAGGCAAATGCATTTTCTGCGGTGAGTGTGAAAGAGTTTGCGGCGGCGGTGCAATTAAATTTACCGCCGATTATAAACTCGGCAGTTCGGATAGGAATTATTTAACGATAAATTCCGGTACGACTTTCCAAGCATATGAACAGCAGGCAATCAAAGCAAGAAATGAAATTAATAAAATATTCGGCAG
>JBJKTB010000406.1:0-3171 GCA_046703345.1 Ignavibacteriaceae bacterium | reverse complement strand
ACCGCGTCGGCGAACTGATCCGTCGTTACAAAATTAAGAGAATTAATATCTTTAGTAACATACTTTCCATCTTCAATTACTCCGGCAACTGCGCGCTCTATCCTCTTGGCAGCATCAAATTCGCCTATATACTCAAGCATCATAACTGAGGCCAGCACTTGAGCCGAAGGATTAGCTATATTCTGTCCCGCGATGTCCGGTGCGGAACCGTGCACAGGTTCGAAGATCGCCGTATCGTGCCCAATATTTGCGCCGGGCGCCATTCCGAGCCCGCCTACAAGTCCGGACGCCAGATCAGAAAGAATATCCCCGAAAAGATTTGTTGTTGCTATGCAATCGAACTGATACGGATTCATCACCATCTGCATAGCCATATTGTCGACGATTTTGTCTTCAAATTTTATTTCAGGATATTCGGGAGCAATCTTTTTAGCCACGTCTAAAAACAAACCTCCGGTAAATTTCAAAATATTTGCCTTATGGACAACGGTAAGTTTCTTGCGTCCGTGTTTCTTGGCATACTCGAAGGCATATCTTAATATTCTTTCGGAACCGCGCAGAGTTATTATCCCTATTGTTTCGGCCGCTGATCGGCTGCTGTCGATATAGTGTTCTATTCCGGAATAAAATTCCTCAAGGTTCTCCCTGAAAATTATCAAATCGATATGATCGAAATACAGGGTTTTAATTCCTGTGTATGTTTTAGCCGGCCTCTGATTAACAAATAGTTCAAATTCTTTTCTTAAAGCAACGTTAACGCTCCTAAAACCTTTTCCAACAGGCGTTGTAAGCGGGCCTTTTAACGCAACTTTATTTTTTGCAATCGAATCAATAACTTCCTGCGGCAGCGGATCTTTGTATTTTTCCAAAGCTCCTAAGCCGGCCTCAACTGTCTCCCAGTCGATTTTAACTCCAGCATGTTTGATAATTTTAATAGTGGCTTTGGTTATTTCCGGACCTATTCCGTCGCCCGGTATTAATGTTAACGTATGGGACACATTTTCCTCACTGAGTTTATATTAAATATTTAATCAGTTAATATAATAATTATTAATTAATTACAATGATAGCTGAACAACATGACAATTATCCTAAATACTTCCGTTATTGTCTATTCTTCCGTCGATTATGTGGATTCTGCGGTGCGTCCGGCCCGCGAAATGTTCATCGTGCGTAACTGTGATTATAGTCTGGTTTAACTCACGGTTTAATTCCTCGAACAGCGAATTAATATTTTCCGAATTTTTTGAATCAAGGTTCCCTGTGGGCTCATCGGCAAGAAGAACAACCGGATCGTTCGCAAGCGCCCTTGCAATCGCTACTCTTTGCTGCTGACCGCCGGACAATTGATTAGGTTTATTCTGAAGTTTATCTTTCAATCCGATTCTATCTAGAAGATGTTCAGCTTTTTCTCTTGCTTTTGCCAAAGTAGTGCTGCCTCGTGCTATCATCGGCATCATAACGTTCTCCAGCGCCGAGAATTCGGGCAGAAGAAAGTGGAACTGAAATACAAATCCGTATTTTTTATTTCTTAAGACGGCAAGCTGTTCCTCGCTCATCACTGAGATTTCCTCCCCTTCCAGAAATATCTTTCCCGCGGATGGTTTATCCAGCGCTCCTATTAAATAAAGCAGCGTGGTTTTGCCTGAACCGCTGGGCCCGGTTATTGAGCTGAATTCTCCCTTCTTAAATTGAAGACTTATATCGGGAAGTATAGTCGTTATGGTCTCAGTACCGTTAGTTTTATTGACTAATGTTTTGTTAACGTGTTCTAATTTAATTATTGTATCCTCTGTCATTTTTCACCACGTAAAATTTCTACTGGATTGACTTTTGCAGCGTTTCTGGCCGGTATTATGGATGCTATCATGCTTACAAGAATTGAAAATCCCGATGCGAATACGAAATACCAGATTTCCTTGCCCATCAGCAGCCTGTTAGACCTTACTGCTGCTGAACTGGAAGCTGCTACTTTTATAGTCGACATAATCTCTATTAAAGCGTATCCGAGAAGACATCCGATTGCCGAGCCTATTACAGCAACAAGCAAACCCTGGAATATATAGATAAATGTTATTTCGGACTTTTTAAATCCGAATGATTTAAGTACGGCTATATCTCTAACTTTTTCAAGAACATTTGTAATGAGTACGTTAGCAACACCGAAGCCGGCAACAAGCACAACAAAGAATACAAGGAAATATACTATCATCGAGATCATTTTGAACAGCGCAAGAACGCTGGCTGCTTTTTCCTCCCACGTGGTCGCCTTATAGCCTGTTATGCGGCTAATCCGGGAGGCAACCACACCGTCCTTTGATAAAGTGTTAACTCTTATGTAAATATCGGTTGCCTCGCCCGAAGTGTATCCGCCTATGATCTGGGCAAGCCTTAGATTTACGTATGCGTTTATGTCAATGTCATTAATTCCTGTGGAGAAAATACCGACGACTTTAACACTGTATATAGAGCCTTTATTTGATACGAGTTGAAGTCTATCGCCTACTTGCGCGTTGAAATCGTTTGCAACTGACGTACCCAGCAGTATTCCGTCCGGTGTTTTCTGAAGCTCGCTGTAATTTCCGCTTATCATGCTTTCGCTGAATTTTTCAATTTTGTCCTGCGCCGCAGGAATAATTCCGAACAACTGCACCGGCTGTGTTGTTGTTCCGAACTTGCCGATTATAGTTATTCCCGCGAGCGGTGTTGCTACTTCAACAAGAGTGTCTCTGTTTATAATGTCAAGAACTTTCTGATAATTCTTTATTACTTCATCGTCGTTGCGGTAAACGTTCTTAATAAGATTTATTTTAGTTCCGCTTTGCGAAGTAATTAACTTGTCGGGCGTTATATGGGCTGTTTTTTCTCCGCTTACAAGTACATGAGGAGCAATGTCGATTATCTTCTTAACAAAGCTTTCTACTAGGCCGTTCATCAGGGATATTGAAGTAACTAATACCATTACCCCTACGCTGATTCCGGTCAGACTTAAAATAGATTGTCTTTTCCTGCTGATGAGCTGCCTGAAGGCTATCATTATGAGATGTTTTTTATTATTCATATCAGGCTCTCAGAATCTCTACGGGATTTGATTTCGCAGCTTTCCTCGCCGGTCCGAACCCCGCGAACGCGCTTACGATTATAGAAAATGATGCAGTTATTTTATATGAT
>JBJKTB010000405.1:0-5650 GCA_046703345.1 Ignavibacteriaceae bacterium | reverse complement strand
AAAGTTTTTTCTTATCGCCAACAAGGTAGACGCCGAAAATTTCGAATCCATGGCAGCGGAGTTTTATAAGCTGGGGGTGGAGAATGTATACTCTATTTCGGCTCTGACGGGAAGAAAGATAGGCGATCTGCTGGATGATGTTACGAAGGATTTTGAAGTTTACAAGAATACAGAAACAGAAGATCCGCGTCTGAAGATAGCAATAGTGGGCAGGCCCAACGTAGGTAAGTCATCTTTGACCAACGCGCTTCTGGGCTACGACAGAAGCATTGTTACAGATATTCCGGGAACGACGCGGGACAGCATTAACTCGGTTTTAAAATATTACGGCCGGGAAATAGTTCTTGTAGATACAGCCGGACTGAGAAAGAAAAAGCGCGTAGACGAGAGCATAGAATTTTATTCAACTGTAAGGACTCTCCGTGCGATAGGCGACTGCGATGTTGCGGTTGTACTTCTCGACGCAGAGCAGGGACTCGAACTTCAGGATCAGAAGATACTGGATGAGGCCATAAGAAGAAGGAAGGGAATAATAATCGGCGTTAATAAGTGGGATTTGATCGAGAAGGATACCAACACCGCGAAGAAATTTGAAGATGACATCAAGGATAAGCTGGGCTCAATAGACTATCTGCCGCTGATCTTCATATCGGCATTAACAAAGCAGCGCATATTTAAATTAGTGCAGCTTTGTATAGAAGTAAGCGAGGAGAGAAAAAAGAAGATTTCGACAAACGAACTTAACGAGACGCTGCTGCCCGAAATCGAAAAGATGCCGCCGCCTGCCTCTCCGACGGGCAGGGAAGTAAAAATTAAATTTATAAACCAGGTAGGGGATCATTACCCGATATTTCTTTTCTTCGCAAATTACCCGAAGAACATTCCGGATCATTACAGGCGATTTCTTGAAAGGCTGGTCAGGAAAAGATTCGGTTTTAACGGAGTGCCGATAACATTAAGCTTTAAGCAGAAATGATAAAACCCGAGAAAATAATAGTTGTAGGCGGTAACGCGGCCGGGCCTGCGGCAGCGGCAAAGGCCAAGCGGGTGAGTCCTGAATCGGAAGTAATAATGATCGAGGCAGGGGAATATATATCGACCGGAACCTGCGAGATCCCTTACGTACTATCCGGAGAAATAGATGATCCTGCAACGATAGTGCATTTCAGCGCTTCATCATTCAAAGAGAAAAAAAAGGTTGAAGTATTCACCCGACATCTTGTAGAGGCGATAAATTCCCGCGAAAGGAATCTTTCCGTAAGAAATTTAAACGACGGAAAGACAGTTACATTTGATTACAGCAAGCTTATACTTGCCACCGGATCTACCGTAAAGGTACCGGATTTTATAGCCGGAGCATACGACAATGTTTTTACACTTAAATCAGTTACCGATCTGAAGAAAATAAGAAGTTTTATCCGCACCGAAAAGCCTAAGGCGGTGTGTGTTGTGGGAGCAGGGTATATAGGACTGGAAGCAGCTGAAGCACTGCGGAACAATGAATTTGAAGTAACCATAATTGAAAGCCGAGAAATTCCGCTGCCTTCGGCAGAAACTGAAATAGGCTACTTAATTAAAGAGCTGCTAAGCAAAAATAAAATAGAGTTTTACGGCGGGCTATCTAAACTTAAGACTAATATTTCCGAAACTGGAAACAGAATAAAAAGCATAGAGATTGACGGAAGGATACTGGAATTCGATTTTTATATTTCAGCGGCGGGGTTTGCGCCCAGCACCGGACTTGCTCCCGCAGCAAGGATTCAATTAGGAGCATCCGGAGCAATAAAAGTAGACAGCCGGCTGAATACTTCCGTTAATAATATATACGCAGCCGGAGACAGCATTGAAGTAATTAATGCAGTTACCGGAAAACCGGAGTACATGCCGCTCGCAGCACTCGCTCATGAATACGGGCACATAGCCGGAGAGAATGCGGCCGGAGGAAACCTGCGGGCCGAGCCTGCGGTGAAGAACATATCCGTAAAGATATTCGGAAAGTATTTTGCTTCCGCAGGATTAAGCAGCGCGGAGGCATCGGCGCATAAATTTGGTTACGAAACAGTATACGCGGTAACGCCTAATCTGGTGGAAGTAATGCCCGGCAGCGCAAACACTTTCGGCAAGATAATTTTCGAGAAGAGCAGCAGGAGAATACTAGGTGCCTCTTTTTTCGGAGGGAAGGAAGTATCGGGCTATTCTGATTTAATATCGATGATGATAAGGAACAAGCTTGACGCGAGGCAGCTGGCAAAAAACAATTACAACTACACGCCTCCGCTGTCGCCGTTTGTGAATCTGCTTTCTGTGCTCGGAAGAAAAATAAAATAGAAAAAGTATCCGGAGAATAAAATGAACTCTAAATTTTCAAACTTTAATTTAATTGAGCATCCGCTAGTAAAAAAAGACGTAACCGTTCTTAGGGATATCAATACGCAGTCAGAAATATTCAGAGCGGCGGTAAAGCGAATATCTAACATACTAGCCGTAGAGATATGCAAAGACCTACAGACCGAAGAGATTGAAGTTGAAACCCCGCTTGAGAAGACAAAGGGATATAAGCTGAAGCACGAGATAGTTCTGGTGCCTGTGCTTAGGGCGGGACTGGGAATGGTGAGCGGATTTCTTGAAATAATACCCGACGCAAAGGTCGGTCATATCGGACTTCAAAGGGACGAAACGACATTGAAGCCGATAGAATACTACTATAAGACTCCGAAGAACATCAATCTTTCAAAGGTAATTCTGCTCGATCCGATGCTGGCAACCGGAGGGAGCGGTTCGGAAGCGATAAACTATCTTAAGAAGAGGGAAGTAAAGAATCTCATTTACGCTTGTCTAGTTGCTGCACCCGAGGGAATACATAAGCTTGAAGAGGAGCATCCGGACATAAAGATCTTCGGCGCTGCTTTAGACAGGCAGCTAAACGAGCGCGGGTATATCCTTCCGGGATTAGGAGACGCAGGAGACAGGACGTTTGGCACTCTCTAAAATTCTCATTCCGATTATTATTCTTTTAACCGCCGGCGGCATCCTAAAAGCGCAAGAAATTCCAGATCCGGAAATCAATTCGCTAATTAATTCGGGGATAAGGGATATAATAACGCAAGATTACAGGAGTGCCTTTGAAAAATTTGACTCGCTAGATAAAAAGTATCCAGAGCTTCCGCTGGGCAGAATTTATACAGCGGCGGCAGAGATAGCGGAGGCTTACGATTTCGGCGAGAAGTTCGACGGAGCTCAGATAATAAAGGACCTTACAAAAGCAAAGGATCTTTCCGAAGCGCTGCTTGATAAAGACTCGAAAAACATATGGAACAGATACTTTCTTGCGCTGTCGGAGGGTTATTACGCCTACTTTGAAGCATTGAATCAGAGGTGGGTATCAGCGATAACGAACGGACTGAATTCGGTGGGCGATTTTGAAAAGTGCCTGAAGTTGAATCCGGATTTTTACGAAGCCTACATAGCGATAGGCACATACAAGTACTGGAAAAGCAGGAAGACCGAATTTCTTCAATGGCTGCCATTCTTAACTAACGAGGAGAAAGCCGGAGTAGGTCTGCTGGAGGAATCGGTCAAGCATCCTACATACAATACGTATCTTGCAATCAACTCGTTAATCTGGATCTATATTGACAGGAAAGAATATAAGAAAGCGGAACTTCTAGCTGATTCGTCTCTTAGATACTATCCCGGAAGCCGTTTCTTTATGTGGGGGCTGGCAAGAGCGTGCGAGGAAACCGATCCCGGGCGGGCAATAAAAATCTATGGCGAAATACTCGGCTCTTATCCTTCTTCCGGTCGCGGGAGGGTATATAACGAGATAGTAATAAAGCACATAATAGCTCAGATATATCAAAGGACCGGGAGAAAAGAAGAGGCTCTACAGCTTTGCCGTGAAATATTAAGCATAAAGGATATTCCCGAATACGCCAGAGAGAAACTGAGCGGAAGACTGCGCCGGGTTGAGGCGATGGAGCGGGAACTTTCAAAGTAAATGTGAGATAAACTTCACTAAAATTCCCTGACTTTAAGAATTCATTTAAATAGGTTAAATTGCAGCGCAGGCGAATTTAATCAAGCCTGCGGAATTAATTATGAGTATTACCAATCCTAAATACAAGAAGATGCTTGACGATCTTCTTGCCGAGTGCAGGAAGCATCTTCCCAGCGTAAACGAGCCGCTGATATCAAAGGCGTTCGAGTTCTGTCTTGAAGCGCACAAGAACGATCTGCGTGCTTCGGGAGAGCCATATTTTACGCACCCGTACGAAGTATCGCTTATAGTAGCCAAAGAAATAGCGCTGGACGATACAACAGTTGTAAGTTCGCTTCTTCACGACGTTGTGGAAGATACCGAGTTCAATCTTGATATTCTGTCTAAAGAATTCGGAAATGAAGTTGCGGAGATTGTAGACGGGGTAACAAAGATAAGCGGAATATTCAAAGGGCAGGAAATAACGCAGGCTGAGAATTACAGAAAACTGCTTCTCTCGATGGTGAAGGATGTAAGGGTAATTCTCGTTAAGTTCGCAGACAGGCTTCACAACATGAGGACGCTTGAGTACGTAAATCCGGATAAGCAGCGGAGGATTGCTCAGGAGACTCTGGAGATATACGCGCCATTCGCCAACAGGTTCGGATTGGGACGAATAAAATGGGAACTGGAAGATCTGTCGTTTAAGGTGCTGAACAAAGAAGCTTACGATGAAATTGCGAGAAAGATAAAGAGCAAGCGGAGAGAGAGAGAATCTTACATAAAGAAATTTACAGATCCTATAATCGACAGGTTAAACGAGTATCATCTTAAATTTGATATTAACGGAAGGCCGAAACATCTCTACTCGATATACAGGAAGATGGTAACGAGAAACAAGCCGTTCGAAGAGATATATGATCTGTTCGCTATAAGAATAATTCTGGACACGGAAAATCCTAACGACTGCTATACAACGCTTGGAATAGTAAACCAGATGTATCTTCCAGTGCCCGACAGATTCAAGGATTATATTTCCATACCTAAGACAAACAACTATCAGTCGATACACACAACAGTAGTGGGGCCTGAAGGCAGGCTTGTAGAAGTTCAGATAAGAACTCAGACGATGCACGAAGTTGCTGAAAAAGGCGTGGCTGCACACTGGCGCTACAAAGAGAACAAGACGGCGTCTGACAAGGATCTAGAGAACTGGGTAAACTGGATAAGGGACATATTTGAGAACGCGACGCGCGACGAAGCCAGGAAAGAGCTGCTCGAAAGCTTCAAGCTGAATCTTTACCAGGACGAGATATACGTTTTCACTCCGAAAGGAGATTTAAGGAGGCTGCCGGTTAACTCAACTCCGGTGGATTTCGCGTTTGAGATTCACAGCAAAGTAGGATACCACTGTATCGGGGCGAAGGTAAACGGCAAGATAGTTCCGCTTGATACATCGCTGCACAGCGGCGATCAGGTAGAAGTAATCACTTCGAAGAACCAGCACCCTAACAAGAACTGGATAAAATTTGTAGCTACACACAAAGCCAGAACCGCCATAAGAAAATGGATGAACAAGGAGGAAGAGGAGATAATTAATGCCGGCAAAGAGATCTGGGAAAAAAAGATAAAAAAATTAAGATTATCGTTTACTCCCAGCGATCTGGCGAAACT
>JBJKTB010000404.1:0-7566 GCA_046703345.1 Ignavibacteriaceae bacterium | reverse complement strand
TTATTCAATGCACCAACTATTCCGGATCCTAATTTTCAAAACAGAGATTTTTTAAAAAGGCTGGTTATTGAAGCGCACAGGAACGGCATAGAAGTTATTCCCTGGTTCGAATTCGGATTTGCCACATCATACAATGAGAACGGCGGCCATATCCTCGCAAAATTTCCGCAATGGGCTTTGAAGGACAGGAACGGAAATCTTGTAACCGATAACGGTTTCGACTGGATGTCGGCTATTAATCCTGATGCGCAAAACTTCATGATTTCCTTGATGACCGAAGTTATAGACAACTATGATGTTGACGGTGTGCAGGGGGACGATCGTCTGCCCGCCATGCCGGTTGAAGGCGGATACGATTCGGTTACGGTGTCAATCTTCAAAGCTGAGCATAACGGCGCTACACCGCCTTACGACTATAATAACGCGGCCTGGATGCAGTGGAGAGCAGATAAGATGACTCAGTTTCTTGCCCGTCTAAGAGATTCGGTAAAAGCCAGAGGAAGCAATATTATTCTTTCCAGTTCTCCTACGCCCTATTATTGGGGCTACAATCAGCTGCTGCAGGATTCCAAATCGTGGGTTAAACAGGGACTTGTAGACAACGTTATTCCTCAGCTTTATCAATATAACATGGCTGACTACAATTACGCGCTTAACACTACGTGGAACGACGTAGGCGTTTACAATCCGGCGATCTTTACTTCGGGAGTTTTGATTAAAGTAGGCACTTATGTTGTTGATACCACTTTTCTCGGGCAGATGCTGACTGCCGACAGGAGCAAAGGCGCCAAAGGCGAGTGCTACTTTTTTTACGAAGGATTAAGAGCCAACAACAACGCGGTCGGAAATTATCTTAAAAATAATTTTTATTCACAGCCCGCGGAACTTCCCTATAGAAACGGAAAAGTATGGAGGCCGAAAGCTCAAATCGTAAATGAGACCGACAGCGGCGCGGTTCTGACAGGTAACTGGCAAACGTATCTTATGCAGGGTTACCAGGGCGCCATAATGAGAACATCTGATACTACTGGTTACGCTTCGGCTGAATATAATTTTAACATCGGCGCAGACGCTTATTACGATGTTTATACTTACCGTACTCCCAACATCCCCTGGACAAGCAACGCATCATATACGCTTTACTCCGATACATCTTCGATAAATGTATTTGTTGATCAAAGCGATCTCTCGAAAAGCGGGTGGTACAAGATCGGAACGGTTTATTTACGGTCGGGAAATCATACGGTACTCAAACTTGATAACACGGGGCTGCAGTCCGGCAAATATCTTGTAACCGACGGTGTAATGCTGATGATAAACAGGAGATTGTCGCCAGAGGTAAATATCACCGGAATAAAAAAAAACTCTAGCACCGAACTTCCGGCGGGCTTCGATCTGAATCAAAATTATCCTAATCCGTTCAATCCGTCGACTGTAATAAGCTACCGGCTTCCCTTCAACAGTTTTGTAAAATTAAAAGTTTACAACATCCTTGGAAGCGAAGTAGCAACTTTGGCAGACGGGGAGCAGACTGCAGGAGTGCACAGTATAGTATTTAACATTGAGGGGCAGTCAGAGAAAGGTCAATTATCCAGCGGAGTTTATTTTTATAAATTGAACGCCGGCGGATTTAGTATAACTAAAAAAATGATTCTTTTAAAGTAACTTTTTCACTAATAGAAATCGATCCGGTTATACTGTTATAAGGATACTACGCTTATTAAAAATTTACGGACAACCTTCGCAATCAATAAATGAAAAGAAGTAAATCCGGATGAAAAAGATCTTTCTCATTATAATTATTCTCTTTTCTTTTAATTCCTTTCCGCAGACCGTCAAAGAATTCAGGGCTGTTAAGCTTACAAACGTAGACAGCGGAGTTCTGTTTACAGATCAGAACATAGCGCAGGCAATGGACTATCTTTCCTCGATAGGAGTAAACGTTGTTCTTCCGGTAGTTTGGAACGGGTCATATACTGAATATCGAAGCGCATTAATGGACAGCCTGTTCGGCACACCGATAAATCCGCAGTTCACCGGCAGAGACCCGCTGGCAAGGGTAATTATTGAAGCGCACCGCGTAGGGATTGAAGTTTATCCCTGGTTTGAATACGGATTCGCGGCTTATTATTCCGGAGGCACGCCGCCTTTCGGCGGTCATATACTTCAGAAATATCCTGACTGGGCGCTGCGTACATCCGACGGGAGTATTTGTACTAAAAACGGTTTTGACTGGATGTCAGCTATAAATCCTGAAGTTCAAAAGTTCGTAAGCGGACTAGTAAAGGAAGTGATAAATAATTACGATGTCGACGGCATTGAGTTTTCGGACCGAATACCCGCGATGCCGGTTGAAGGCGGATACGATTCGGTTACCGCATCAATCTACAAGAGCGAACATAACGGCGCACCGCCGCCTGCGGATTTTCGTGATGCGGGATGGATGAGATGGAGGGCAGACAAATTGAACGAATGGTTTCGCAGCGTACGGGATTTTGTTAAGAAAAAAAATCCCAATCTCTTCGTATCATCAAGTCCGAGCATTTACCCTTGGTCTTATGATGAATATCTTCAGGATGCCGAAACTTGGGTAAAAGACGGAATAGCTGATCATTTTATACCCCAGCTTTATAGATATAATCTTACGGATTATTTATCTGAGCTGAACAACGCAGTAAAACTCGTTGGCACCGAAAACATTCATAAACTCTTTTCCGGTATACTAATGAATATAGGTACCGGGAGCGGCGCTTATGTAATGAGCCCTGATTATCTTCTTAAAGCATTAAAGGCGAACCGTGATAACGGCGTAATGGGCGAAGCGTTTTTTTATTATGAAGGGCTGAGAAAAAATAACAATCTGCTGGGCGATACGCTTAAAGCAACTTTCTACAATGAAGCAGCGATAGTTCCCGGGCGTACGGGCGAATGGCGGCCCAAAGCTCTTATTGTAAATGAAGATGATTCCGGCGTTGTTTTATCGGGTAACTGGCAGATTTATAAGATGAAGGGATTTACCGGAGAAATTTTAAGAACCGGCGATACTTCCGGATTCGCTTCGATATCATACAACTTTAACATAAGATTCAGCGGTTATTACGATGTATATTCTTACCGTACCCCAAATACTCCGTGGACGAAACAAGCAGATTATACGCTTTTCTCAGACAGCGGGCAGGCGAGTGTAAAAGTTGATCAGAGCGATCTGGCTAAGAGCGGATGGTGGAAACTAGGTACGTTGTATTTATCGCCCGGTAATAAAACCGTATTAAAATTAGACAATGATCTGCTTGAGCCCGGAAGATATTTAACTGCAGACGCTGCGATGGTTATGCTTAACCGGAGTCTTTCCCAGGGTACTGTATCGGCAGTAAAAAATGAAGCGGAAGATGCCGGACTTAATCCGGCCGGATTCGAGCTTTACCAGAATTATCCTAATCCTTTCAATCCCTCTACCGTTATCAGTTACCGATTACCGGCAAACTGCTTTGTAACATTGGAAGTATATGATCTTCTCGGCAGTAAGATAGCTGTGCTTTTAACTGAGAATCAGACTGCCGGAATTCATAATGTAGTTTTCAATTCACGAAAAACTTTATCGGGAAAATATCTGTCAAGCGGAATATATTTTTACAAAATCACGGCCGGCAATTTCAGTGAGTCAAAAAAATTAATTCTTCTTAAATAGTTTTAACTATACTGAGAAAGGTAATCTTTTGGAGAAAGCAGACAAACGCGCAGATGCGCTGGATGCATTAAGGGGACTGGCAATCCTGCTTATGATTTTATCCGGAACCATTCCTTTCGGCAATGCTCTTCCCGCATGGATGTATCACGCGCAGGTTCCGCCGCCGAATCATATTTTCAATCCTAATCTGCCGGGAATAACCTGGGTTGATCTTGTCTTCCCATTTTTTCTTTTCGCCATGGGCGCGGCTTTCCCTTTCGCTTTATCAAAAAAAATCGCCTTCGGTATTTCCAAAACTAAAATCATCTTTCAGATTATAGGAAGGGGGCTGCTGCTTGCAGGCTTCGCGATTTACATACAGCATGTTAAACCTTTCTCATTCAGCATGGAGCCTACCGCAGGCGAATGGCTGATAGGACTGCTGGGATTTGCGCTTTTATTTCCGATACTTCTGAGACTTCCCAAGAGTGTAAAGCCGGCAGTAAGATATGCGGTGAAAGCCGGAGGCATAGCCGCCGCAGTAATACTTCTTTCTCTTTTAAGATTTCCGAACGGCTCCGGTTTTTCCGTCGGGCGGAGCGACATAATCATTTTGGTGCTTGCGAACGTTGCGGTATTCGGCTCACTCATATGGCTTTTCACCAGAGACAATGTAATACTGAGGCTGGGAGTTCTGGGAATACTGATTGCGCTGCGTCTTACACAGAATATTGACGGAAGCTGGAACCAGTGGCTATGGAATTTTTCGCCGTTTCCCTGGCTTTACAAACTTTATTACCTGCAATATTTATTTATCGTTATTCCGGGCACTATTGCCGGCGATCTGATTTACAGATGGCTGAAGGATAATGAAAGCGACGAAAATGCTGAAAAAGCAGACTCAAACATAAGGATGGTATACGCAGCAGTACTCATGTTCGGGTTTGTACTTGTAAATCTTATCGGTTTATTTTCGCGTCATCTAGTTTTTACAGCCGCTGCCGACGGGCTATTCTGTATTGCGGGTTTTTTATTCCTTAGAGAGCCTCTAAATTCAACGGGACGGCTTTACCGTTCGCTTTATAACTGGGGAGCTTACTGGTTAATTCTAGGTATTTTCTTCGAAGCATTTGAAGGCGGAATAAAGAAGGATCATCCTACAATGAGCTATTACTTCGTTACAACAGGGCTGGCAATATTCACGTACATAGGACTATCGGTGTTCATTGATTATTTCAAGAAGAAAAAAGCTTTTAAGCTTTTAATTGACAACGGACAGAATCCGATGATCGCATATATCGGCGGAAGCAACTTAATACTGCCTTTGCTTTCCCTTACAACTCTTGATTCTCTGTTAGCTTATATGACTTTCAATCCGTGGCTAGGATTTTTAAAAGGCGTAATCGTAACGCTCTTGGTTGCCTTAGCCACAAGCTTTTTTACGAGGAAAAAACTTTTCTGGCGGACTTAAATTGTCTCAAATATATCGCTTTTTAGCTTTTTACCGGTTACTACTAAATGATGTAGTTGAAATTATACCCCCGTATTTGAAAATTAAACAGTCCGTTAAATCCTGTATACAAAAATCCTACGAGGGAAGTAATACATTTCCGGCATAAAATATTACAAGATATAGAAAACGATGAAAAGGTTTGTGTATTGAGTTCAATACAAAATTAAAGATCTTTTTAATCAGAGGGGGAGAATTAGAAACTCTGTCGCAGATCTGTTGAAGAAATAAAATTCACATTTAATAGAAGCCCTCTGAAATTTTAATGAGACTAAGCGGGATAATGATCACAATAAACCTGGCAAAAAAAATAATTGACAACAGACTATTAGGATCTCAGAGTCATAATAAAATATATCTGATAAAACAGGAGCAAAAATGAAAAAACTACTACTAATTACCGTCTTGTTAACGGTAACGGCAGGTATGGTTTTTTCCCAAACCAAAATTTGGGAACGTTCGAATTCATCGGGTAATCTGCCCTCTTTCATGAGTTCGACCGCAAGTACCGAAAGAGGCATGGCATTCGGATCGTTTACGCTTAATCCCATCACAAAACTTTGGGAAGCGTCGGCCAACGGAAACAATTATCCTTCATTTATGGGCACCGGAAGCACTGAAAGAGGATTCGCTTTCGGTACGGTGGGAGGAAACGACAGAATTTATCTTGTAACAAGAAAAACAGATCCGGCCGAAGTATTAATACTGAATGCAGCAACGGGCGACAGCGTCGGAAAACTTGATACTACAGGCATCAGCGGAGGAACCTTTAAACTTAACGATGCAGCCGTATCGGCCGACGGGATAATCTTTGCCTGCAACCTTACAACAAACTCAAGTACTTCAGCATTTAAAGTTTACAAATGGACAAGCGAAAGTTCGGCTCCGCAAATGGTGATAAATTATACCGGTCCAGCAATCCGGCTCGGGGATAAATTTACCGTAACGGGTTCCGCATCAGACAACAGCTTAACTGTATGGGCAGTAGGCGCGACCAGCGACCAGGTAATAAAATTCACTACTACGGATAACGGCGCTACATTTACTCCGGCTCAAATTACATTAAGCAGCGGCCCTACCGGCAACACTCCGTCAATTTATCCAAGCAGCGACGGAACTCAATTTTATATAAACGCTGCGGGTAAATATGTAACGCGATATCTCGCCGACGGTACGGTTCAGGACACTTTATCCGGGAGCATAGTAGGCACCGGAAGCAATGCGATAACATACTTTGAATTGGGCGGCAAGAAATATATCGCCACATATAACTACGGCGCCGGAAATGAAAACTTGAGAATTGTTGATGTCACTAACGGATTAGCGTCAGCAACATTAGTAGGTGTAACACCTTCCCTCGGTTCGGTAAGCAACGGAAACGGCACAGGCGATGTCGGCATGAAATTAAACAATGACGGCACAGTAAATCTCTATGTAATGGGTACAAACAACGGATTGGGCGCTTACACGGTTAATCCAGCCAACTCAGGAACATTTAACCGTGTTTACGTAGCCAGCAGGAACGGCGGAAACAACGTTTTCATAATGAACGCCGCAACAGGCGATACAGTAGGACGCTTAAGCATGACCGGAGTGGCAGGCGGAACATTTCTTATTAACGACGTTGAAGTCTCTTCAGACGGAGTAATTTTCGGCTGCAATCTTACTACAAACTCAACAACCTCCGACTTTAAGGTTTATAAATGGACGAGCGAATCGGCTCAGCCGATAGTAGCGGTAGACTATAAAGACCTTCCAAACAGGTTCGGCGACAAGTTTACTGTAACCGGATCAACAGCAGACAACAGTGTTGTAATCTGGGCTGCTGCGGCAAGCAGTAACAAGGTAGTTAAATTTACAACAACAGACAGCGGCGCTACATTCACTCCGGCGGTAATATCGCTAAGCGACGGAAATATGGGAAGCTCGCCGGCGGTTTATCCTAATAACGACGGCAGTGAATTGTATGTTAATTCAAACGGATATCCTTTAAAAAGATACCTCGCCGACGGTACAGTTGAAGATACTCTATCAACCGGGATTGTCGGTTCGGGAAGCAACGCATTACGGTATTTTGAGATCGGCACGAAAAAATATATTGCTACCTTCGCGTACGGTTCGGGAAATGAGGACGCGAGAATAGTTGAAGTAACTGGCGGCTTAAATTCGGCGGTATTAACGGCAACCACTCCTTCTCTCGGAACCTCAAGCAACGGAAACGGTACCGGCGATTTTGCTATGCAGTCCTTGAACGACGGTTCGGTAAATCTTTATGTGATGTCAACTAACAACGGTCTCGGAGCTTACAATTTTATTCCGCCTCAGAAGGTGGCTGCTCCGTCATTTACGCCTGTAGCGGGAACCTATTACGACTCTGTTTCCGTCAGTT
>JBJKTB010000403.1:0-16289 GCA_046703345.1 Ignavibacteriaceae bacterium | reverse complement strand
TTCCCGGATAGTCGGCGGCTCTTCCGTAAATGCACCGCCGTGAAGCGCTGTAGTTAAACCATGTGTTCCTTGCGCCTTCGGACAGCGAAGGAAACAATACACTCCACGACCGGGAATTGCATTCGAGTCCGTAATTTATCAATGCGTAAAAATCGTAAAGTGTATCCGCTACGAATTGTGTTGCCGGAACTTTTGTTCTGATTTCCTGAGAAATATTTTTAATCACATAATCTACTATTATGTAATTCTCGTCAGCTTTAGAACCGCTCCATTGGTGAACAGTTCTGGTTACCCTTATCGGCATCATTCTTTTTATCTGGAACTGGTCGTCGTAATTTACGTTATACTCCCAGACGGTTTTTAATTCCTGCTCTCCCGCATGCGGATTGCTTTGCAGCCAGTAATTGCTGCCGTCCGGATACACTTCCTTATTTGTAGTAACAATATATTTTGCAGCAGCTCCTTCTGCTATTGACCCTGAAGACATCGACCAGTTTTCAACGGACAGAATACTGTCTGGTTCCCATTTAGCTCCTATTACCAATCCACCGGAAACCAGGTAAGACGCCGCCCCGCCTATATCTTCATTGATTAAACTTGGATCGAATCCCGGCCAGTCAAGCCCTATACCTTTACGCGACCAGTTGCTGAACGACGGCCCTGATTTTCCGTACTGAAATGATTCCCACAATTTCCCTCTGTTAAGTATGAGAGAAGATGATTGAATCTGCGCATGAAGTTCCGGCATCGCACACGCGATCATTAGAATCAGTACCGAATATTTAGCGATCATTTTTTTCATAATTGTAAACTTCAAATAATTTTTATCTTCCGGATCAGTTGAACCCTATGCCGAGCGTAAAGAATATCTGTCTCGGAATGTTTCTGTATGCTTCGTACGGAGCTACAACATAGCTGAGCCGCGTCGGATCGTTTCCCGGATCTGCCATAGTAATTCCGTCTTCAACCCATAAACGGATGTCATCCGAAGTAGACATCGGCGTGAGCCATTTGTTATCGAACAGGTTCATTATTCTGATACCGAGAATAATTTTGTATTTATCCAGTTGTATGTTTTTTATAAAATTAACGTCAACACTCGACTCGAGCGGGTAACGCCTGTTGTATAGAACATCTTTCAAAGAAAAATCCGTGATATAAGTAAACGGTGTACCGGACTGCGCCGTATACGTCATGCTTACTACAGAATTAGCGAAAGGCTTAAAGCCCAGTATCTCCGGTCCCTCATCTTTTCCCCAGAAATATTGTACGAGTCCTCTGAAATTATGAGTTCTGTCCCACGGCGCTAAAAACTCGCCCGTGAAGTTTCTGCTTGTGTATCCTCTTGTATTATCCGGATACATCGTCTGAGCGCCGTAATTGCCGGCTGTGGTTTGGGAGAGGCTGTAGCTTAAACGGTACGACCAGTGATCTATAGTCAGAGTCTCGAAAGTGGCTTCAAATCCGACCGTTGAGCCGAAAGCGTTATTAGCAAATGTTGTATAGTAATATAACGGAACATTATCGCTTGAGAATCCGGCAAACTGATTTACGCTGCCTGTGTACGAAGCTATATTCTGGGTGCCTATCTGAGTTGTACGGTCATTGTAATAAAGTACAAAATCCATTCTGTATTTATCGTCTATGGCCTGCTGAAGTCCGAATTCGTAATTAATTGTCTTCTTCGGATCAAGATCCGGATTGCCTATACCCTGCCAGCCGACCCACGTTTTTTTTGATAGCGCCTGAGAGAAGATAGGCATACTTGTGAAATGACCGTATTGAATTCTAAATGCTGTACTGGCGCCTATCGGGAATGATATACCGACTCTGGGAAGCAGAACAAATTTAGTCTTTGAGCCTACCGTGGCCGGATTTCCAACTATACTTGGGCCGTCGGTTCCCGGATATAAAACATCGAACTCATCCACCGGCACCTGAGCCTGGAAATTGTACGCCTCCGCCCTTACCCCGAGATTAGCTATCATTCCGGCATATTCCATTTTATCCTGAATATACAACGCGGCGTCAACCGGATAAGCACGGTAATAATCTGCGAACCCGTTTCTGGCTACATAGCTGTCCGCTTGAAAGCTCGAGTTTACGCCGTTATTAAACATGTCCATGTAATGAAATCTTACTCCCGCCTTTAGAAGGTTAGTTCTGAGTATCTGATTTGTGTAATCTCCTTTTATGCTGAATATCTCTGTACGGTTGTCCTGATAATAATTTGTGCTGAATCCGAAAGGCGCTCTGAAATAATCTGTCATCCACCAGCTGCCGTCCCTTAAAACCGTACCGCTCGGATCATTAAGACTGTCGAGTCGGTCGGCTTCCAGGCCGTAACCGGCTAAATATTGATATGGCAGCTCATAACGCTCCTGCTGATGAGATAGGGTTATATCTAAAAAAGAATTTGCGTTGAATGTATGAACCCAGTTCACCGACTGTGCTACGGTCTGCTCGTTTCGAACCGGATCTAAACTTATGAGATATTTATTTGATACTCCGGGAGGCGTAAAAGCCAATCCCGACCATCTGATATCGTCCGAGCCGTCCCAGATACCTCCGATATAGCTTTGGTAAGAAGCCATTATCTTAATCTTGTTATTCTGTACCGGCTGATAAGATACATTAAGAATGTAATTCTGAGTTATCTGATTCTTTTCCGGAGTCGGTAGCCTAGTCGGATTCTTTTTGTATTCGCCGGAGATATAGAACTTCAGCAGGTTGGGATCCTTGCCGAGCGGACCGCCGAATCCGAACAGATAGCGGTTGTAAGAATATTGCCTGTAGTCGTATACGCCTAGCACGTTATTAGGGCCTGGAGTATGATTCTGCACCCAAACGTTATGCGCCCACGCGATCTCTTTATCTACAAGCTGATTGTACAATTGCGGATTTGTATTTTTCAGATAGCCGTATCTTACATCCAGTTTGAGCTCTTGAATTATATCGTCTCTCTTTGCCATCCAGTCCGCAAGCGTGCCCCACTGCTGCCATTCAAGGTTAGAGTGATCGTAAATATATTTTCCGAAATGATAAAGTCCCGGCGGCCTGTACTCTACTCTGAACTCGCCGGTAAATTTGGGAGTGCCGTCTTTTAATACAACTTTTACAACGCCGGCCTGAGCGTTGCCGTACTCTGCAGAGAATCCTCCGGTAATCAGTTCCATCTGCTGAACGCCGAGAGGATTGACGTCGTACTTCCACGAGTTATTCGCCTTGTCCGTTCCGAAAGTACCGGGCGCGCTTGTAGTGGAGGTTACCTGGTCCACTCCGTCTATCTGAAAATTAAGCTCGTAGGCGCCCGAACCTCTTACGGAGTATTCGCCTGTCGCGCTTTTTTGAAAACCTGCGGATAGGTCCATTGCACCTCGCAGGCCTTCAATCGGCGCTGCTTCAATCTGTTCGTTGTCAAGGGTTGTTGCCGTAGAAGTCCGGTCTTTCACAATCGGCGGTTTCTGAGCAACAACTACAACCTGCTGCAGCTGTACCGACTCGTCGCGCATTTTGAAATTAAGCGTAGTCGTGCGGTCAATATATATCTCGACATTCTTCTGAATTACTTTGGCATATCCTATCATGCTGGCTCTAACCGAGTATCTTCCCGGCGGTATATTCAATATGAGATACTGACCGTTGACGTCAGTGGCAGCTCCCATATTTGTTCCTTCAAGCATAACGTTAACCCCTATAAGCGGCTCACCATTAGATGCATCGGTTATGGTACCGACAAGCTTACTCTGCGCGTGTCCGGAGAGGCTGTATGTAATCAGAATTAAAAATAGAAATCTAAAAACAAGCTTTTTTCTTTTCATGTTAGCCGTAGAATTTTTTAGCCGATACTATTAACCGGTTTAATCAGTAATCTTCCTTCTTATGCAAAATTTTTAAGGAAACTTTTGCTCATTTTAAATTGTGCGTACTTCCGTCAACTTATCACTTCATTAAGATCATCTTCTTGCTGATCTTAGATGTCGGGGTTATAAGAGTATAGAAGTATATTCCGCTCGGCAGATTCTCACCGTTGAATACCTGCACATGATTGCCTGCGCTCATGTATCCGTTTACAAGTGTTTTAACCGTACGGCCCAGCATATCGCTGATAACTAATTTGACGTTAGATGAATTCGAGAGTGTGAACCCGATCAGTGTTGAAGGATTGAAAGGATTCGGATAGTTTTGTTTCAATGTAAAATTAAAATCTTTCGGCAGCGCTTTTTCAACTCCTACCGTGGAATTTTGAAATACGAACGCGCATTTCGCATATTCGTCAACTACGTAAGCGTAAGCGCCGTTCGCCGATACGGCTACATCGCACGGGCCGGTCATGGGTGCGCCGTTCGGGTCCGCTACGTCTGTGCTGTTCTGACTCGGAAGATCGTACTGGGCTTCCGCGTTTACTCCGTCGACTTTGAATCCTTTAACCCATCTTCTGGTAGAATCAACACCGGCAACCCATAAGATGCCGTTGTTGTCAACAGTAATTCCGTAGGGGATCATATCGATAAACGCTAAAAATCCGTCGAAGTCGTTTACTCTGTAAGGCTTGTAATCGATCGGCTGAACCTGGGTGCCTCCCTGCCATACAGCTATTCCGCCTGTCTGCTGAGTTGATGAAATAGAATTCCTTGAAGTATAAAATACAGTGCTCTTGTCGTAATAATTTCCTCCGGGAACAAGCGCCACGTCTCTAATAAGATCCAGACCGCTGCTTTGATCTCCTCCTGGTTCCGTGGCGTTGCTGAATATAGTAGTATTGGTAGTATCCGGCGGGTTCCAAGATCCTCTCTGTGATTTTGTATAGCCGTAACCGAAATTATACCATCTGAATGTGGTGCCGAAATCTATTCCGGTAATCAGCATTGAATCTTTTGAAATGTCGCACCCGTTGTCGAATGAACCGTATCCGCTGCCGGCTATTCCCCAGCCGAATTTCTCAACTTTATTTGTATCGGCATCTTTATAGTAGTAGATAGCAGCAAGAGTGTTTGGCTTTGTCTTCGGATAAGGCTGCGAAGCAACAACTATAATATCGCCCTTCAATGTGGTTATTCCTCTTAGTCCGCCGATGTTGCCGCTCAGCGTATCCGAATCTCCGTTATTATCGTAATCTATAAATGTCGAAAAAACCGTATCCCCCGGATCGGCGTAGTAAACTGCATTGTGGGCTTTTGCGTCTGTAACTTTTGAAGATATTACATACAGCCTTCCGTTCTGATTTAGAGTGCAGAGATAAGGGCGTGCGGCAGTGCTGTCCTGAACCGGGAAAGTTATTTTACCTACATATTTCCATGAATTTTGCGCATAGCCGGCGGGAATAATAAAGCAGACCATAAATGCGGTTAAAATCAGATAATGTAATTTATGTTTCATGAGAACCTCAATTATATTTTATTATTTCAATCTCTTACAAAGCCCTCGAAGAAATTCTGTACATCAGCGTAACATGATGCCGGTAAAAACGAACTGCTAAAGGACGATAAAAATTTGCCTTTATTAGCGCTGAAGTTCAACTACATCATGGTGTAGTTTTTTTCGCATACCTAATTACTTAATTTATTCGCGGACAATTAGCAGAATTTAAATGGAAATTTTCCAGGTAATAGGACTCATAAGCGTCTTTATCATCATGGCGCTGCTTATGTTTTTAAGAAAGATGCCGGCATTAATCGCGCTTCCCGTAATGGCCTTTCTTATAGCGCTTATAGGCGGCGTATCTTTAAACGATACTGTTCAGTACGTAGTGGGACAGGGATCGCTTAAACTCTATAATGCTTATACTGTTGCCATATTCGGCAGCATGCTCAGCGTAATACTTCAGAAGACAGGCGTTGCGGAAAGCTTCATTAAAAAGGGTGCCGAACTATCAGGCGATAATCCATGGATTATAGCGGTAATTATGCTTCTTATAATTACAATGCTCTTCACCACTCTCGGCGGATTAGGCGCTATTATTATGGTAGCGACTATAGTGCTGCCGATTATGTCTTCCGTCGGAATCGGCTCGATGACTATCGTTGGTATTTTTCTTATCGGCCTCAGCATCGGCGGAATCTTAAATGTTGGAAACTGGGCGGTGTACATAAGCGTAATGGGTTTAACTATAGATCAGATCCGTCCGTTCGCTTTAATTATGTTCGGCATTTCGCTTATCGCTGCGGTTACTTATATCACTGTTCAATTATACAGAGACGGACAGAACCTGGATATTAAAAAAATAATATTACGCAGCGTAATAATTATTTTAATCATTGCCGGCTGCGCCGCAGTCTATAATTATGGTCTGTCCGACCAGACAAGACAATCGGTTAACTTCTCCTTCGCATTTATCGGCTTAATTCTTAAATGGCTGATCGGTCTGTGCATAGCTCTTCTTTTTGCGGCTGCGGTGTTCAGACTTATTCTTA
The DNA here is from genome assembly GCA_046703345.1 of Ignavibacteriaceae bacterium. Lineage (GTDB taxonomy): Bacteria > Bacteroidota > Ignavibacteria > Ignavibacteriales > Ignavibacteriaceae > FEN-1297. The sequence continues at coordinate 9,876 of JBJKTB010000403.1, read as the reverse complement.
AGAAGAATGAGCATTCCGGAGAAGTACATTGGATAACTTACTTCTCCCCCGCTATCCCCCTATTTTTGATACTGATTTTTAATATAGATTTTATTGCCGCCTTCGTGGTTGGTTTAATTTATACTTTCATTGCAACTTATAAAAAAGGACGGCTGAATCTTTTCATCCAGTCCGTATTCGAGGGCGGCGCTGTGGTTATGCCGGCCGTTGCTCTCATGTTCGGAATAGGAATGCTTCTAATCGCTATAATGGGCCCTGGTATTCAGCTTCACGCGTATCCCGGAGGCTGGCCGGTCCTAAATTTAGTTAAACCGCTCATGGCGAAGATCGTACCTTCGGGAAAATTAATGTACGTGCTTGTCTTTACCGCAGCGGCTCCTCTTGCTTTATACAGAGGTCCGCTCAACGTTTGGGGCATGGGATACGGGCTGGCTGCAGTGTTCCTTGCGAGCGGATTGAATCCGGCTTCTGTTATGGGTTTACTTATTGCTGTTGGACAAATTCAGGGAATCAGCGATCCTACTAATACTCAAAATGTCTGGCTGGCTAACGAAATGCGTGTGGATGTGCAGAAAGTTCTTTGGAACACTATCCCCTACACTTGGGCTCTCGCGTTCCTGGGCATAATTATTTCGGCATTTATGTTCATTCGCTGATGTGAAATGAGATAGTTTCGCAAATCATTATTTATTACATGCGTTATATCAATTGAACTGCAATAATTTTTGAGCATGAGAAGAAAGATTAAAATAGGCATAGACGTCGGCGGTACTTTTACACATGCGGTTGCCGTAGATATCACAGATTTTAAAATAATCGGAAAGGAATGCGTACCGACTACTCATGCCGCGTGCGAGGGCGTGGCGAAGGGCGTAGTCGACTCGATGAATCGATTGATCTCATCGGCCGAAATTGCTCCGGAAGAAGTGGTTTTAATTGCGCACTCCACAACTCAGGCTACCAACGCTCTGCTTGAGGGCGATGTTGCGAAAGTCGGTATAATCGGCATGGGTAAAGGTATCGAGGGAAGAAGAGCCAGGAAAGAAACTAATTTATTCAACATTGAACTCGCTCCCGGTAAATTACTTAATACGTGCTTCAGGTTTTTAGACACATCAAAGCCTTTAACGGATATTCAGGTTGAGAATGCTTTAAAAGCTTTGGTTAAAGAAGGCGCAGAGGTAATAGTAGCATCGGAAGCTTTCGGAGTAGACAATACCTCAAACGAGGAGTTTGTGACAAAGATTGCCGGACGGCTTGGCTTAAAGTCAACTGCGGCCAGCAAAATATCTAAGCTCTACGGCCTTCGCGTAAGAACAAGAACCGCTGTTATTAACGCAAGCATGCTTCCTAAAATGCTGGAGACTGCAAACATGACGGAAGACGCCGTTAGAAAGAGCGGCATAAAAGCCCCGCTAATGGTTATGCGTTCCGACGGCGGTATCATGGACATAAATGAGATGCGCCGCCGCCCTATATTAACTATGCTTTCGGGCCCAGCGGCCGGAGTTGCCGCCGCATTAATGTATGCTAAAGTATCCGACGGCGTTTTTATGGAAGTAGGCGGTACTTCAACGGATATTTCGGTTATTAAAAACGGAAAACCTCAGGTTAAAAGCGCGCAGATCGGCGGAAACAGACTTTACCTCCGCACTCTCGATGTGCGGACTTTAGGCATTGCAGGCGGCTCGGTGCCGCGCTTCAGCAATAATAAAATTATTGATGTTGGTCCCAGAAGCGCTCATATAGCAAATCTCGGATATGTCTCTTACTGCGGAACTGATAACTTCGATGATATAGAACTTGAGAAGATCCGGCCCGGGAAAGATGATCCCGATGATTATATGGCTATTATAAATAAATCGGCCGGAGATCAGAAGTTTGCTCTGACGCCTACCGGCGCGTCAAACTTTCTCGGCTTGGTAAAAGTGGACGGGCACGGAAGAGCCAATACGAATTCGGTAAATTCATGCTTCATTGCGCTTGGGAAGAAATTCAATCGAAAGCCTGAGGAAATAGCTGAAGAAATTTTAAGCATCTCGGCGGAGAAAATTAAACCCGTCATCGGACAGCTTGCACGCGAATATAAGCTTGACCATGATCTGATGCGAATTGTAGGCGGCGGCGGCGGCGCGGCGGCGCTTGTTCCCTTCACTGCGGATTTCCTTAAACTTCCTCACGCGATTGCCGATAATACGGAAGTTATTTCCGCGATCGGCGCTGCTCTCGGCATGATTAGAGATTCTGTGGAAAGAACTGCAATTAACCCTACTGAAACCGATATATTATCGATAAGACAAGAGGCGGCGGATTCCGTTGCTGCGATGGGCGCGATTCCCGATTCAATTGAGGTTAGCGTTGAAATCGACAGCCGCAATAAAAAAATAATTGCCGTTGCGCTCGGTACAAGCGAGCTTAGAACCCGCGACTTGGAAATCAAAAAACTAAGCGAAGATAAACTTTTAGAAATTTGCGCTCTCTCGTTTAAAACAGAAAAAGAAAATATTGTAATCGCCGGCAAGACTTCATTCCTTACCGCCGTTGTATTCAAATCGGAAAGGAAACATATATTCGGACTTCTGAAAGAAGAAAAGCAAGGTTTAAGAGTAATAGATAAAGAAGGAACCATAAGGCTTCAGTTGAACGATTGCCTTGTCGATTCCGTCCAGGCCGGACACGTAAGGAGTAAGATTCGCGATCTGATTGAAAAGCTTACCACCTTCGGCGATGCAGGCGCATTGGTGCCTGCGGTATTTCTGCTTTCTTCTGCAAAGATTATTGATCTCACCGGTTTAATAAATGAACAGCAGATAATGGCTTTGGTCGATATGGAGATTTCAAAAATTCCGCCCTCCGATGAAGTAGTAGTTATAGCATCTGCAAAGAAGTAATGAGTGACTATGAAAATGAAAGTTTACGACTATATTATTTACGGGAGCAGTATAGCGGGCGCTGCGCTTGCGCTTAAAAAATCTTCGGACGGAAAGTCAGTCATTCTGATTAACCGTTTCGGATTTCCGGGAGGCTCGGTAACAGAAGCACTAAGCTGTTTGCAGAAATTAGAGCCGGGAAATTTAATCGGTAAAACAAAAGAATTATTTGAACGTCTGGCCGCGCGTAATGATTCGTTCTTTAGTAATAAAAACGGAATTTACATCGTCAATTCTGAATCCGTAAAAATGGAACTTCAGCTTATGCTTGAAGAATCCGATACTGAGCTTTTGTTTCACGTCGTTCCTGTCTCGATTGATTTTAATGATACTTCGAAGATAAGTCTGACTCTTGCCGCGAAGGAAGGCAGCATTATTCTCTCAAGTAAAAAGATTATAGACGCAAGCGAAGAATATGACTTATCAGCCTTAATGCCTTCAACGTTTAAACGCGATTTATTAGCGAGACGATTCAATATTTTCATTACCAGGCCGGATGATACTCGATTTTTATCTCTCGGTATTTTGCCTCAATCTGAACGGTTAAATGACGGACGCTTCTGGCTCTCTCTTGATGCCGGGCAGAAAGAGGATTTTTCTGCCGAAACTGATATTCATGAGACGCTTGAGAAATTCGGGAATATCCTTTTTGAGTCAAACAGCAGAATACAAATTCTTCCCGTTCGCTCATCAGGAATTTTCTCCGCTGAAATTTGCGGTATTGTTGATGAAAGATTTACTACGATTGATATGCTGACTGAAAGGATACTCGGGATTGAAGAAAGTTTTGCAAAGGCCTCGCTAGCCGAAAAATTTTCAGACAGGTTTTAATTTTTAATATTCAAAAACTAAATTATGTATGGATCAAATTTTTAAATCTTTAAAGGGCGGATTAATAGTTTCATGCCAGGCTGAAGGTTCCTCTCCTTTTAACTCGCCCGAAGGTGTTACGATGTTCGCTAAAGCCGCCGCTGCCGGAGGCGCAAGCGGCATACGGTCGGAAGGTATTGCTAAAACAAAAATGATTGCCGAAAACATAAAACTGCCGGTAATCGGACTCGTAAAATCTGAATTCGAGGACGGCTTAGTTAGAATAACAGGCTCGTTTAAAGATGTGGAAGAGCTTCTTAAAACGGGAGCCGATATAATTGCAGTTGACGGAACGTTCAGAAAAAGAGATGGCCTTACCGGTCCCGAGTTTATCCATTCAATCAAAAAGAAATTTGATTGCCTGGTCATGGCAGATATTGCATCGGAGAATGAAGGCATAGCATGCGCGGGCGAAGGCGCGGATTGTGTCTCTACCACGCTTAGCGGATACACCCCCGAGACTCATCAAAGCAAATCTTCTTCACCGGATTTTCTGCTGCTTGAAAATCTGGTAAAAAAACTAAGCCTTCCTGTTTTCGCCGAAGGCAGAATAAACACCCCCGCTGAAGCATTTAAGATGAAAAAGCTGGGCGCTTGGAGTATCGTAGTCGGCTCGGCAATTACCAGACCTTCGGTTATTACGGCATGGTATGTAAATGAACTGTCCAAAGCATTATAATCAATAATTTGCTCATAATATGAAATTGAAATCAAGTTACGATGTAGTAGTTGCCGGTGCGGGTATTGCCGGGATAAGCGCTGCGGTTAAGGCCGCAAGATTAGGCGCATCGGTTCTGCTTATTGAACAGTACGGCTTTGTCGGCGGTATGTCAACTGCCGGAATGGTCTCGCCTTTTATGAAGCATTCGGTCAACGGTGAAGTTCTTGTTAGAGGCGTATTCGAAGATCTGGAAAACGAAATGCGCCGTCTTCACGGTATGATTGATAACGGGTTTTTCGCTAACACATTCAGATCGGCTGCTTATACGCTTTTAAGGAACGCCGGTTGTACTATGCTTCTTAACGGTACAATCACGGCGGTTAAGCGTGATGAAAATATTATTAAATCTGTTTCGGTAGTTGCAGGCGGCAAAGTAATATCGATTGAAGGTAAAGTCTTTATCGACACTTCGGGCGACGCTCAGCTTCTTTATCTGGGCCGGTTCCCCTGGGTTAAAGGAGACGAGAAAACCGGACTGCTTCAGGCGCTTACTCTTTTTTTCAGAATGGGAAATATAGATTTAAAAAAAGTGACTGATTATGCCGCTGCCAATAAGCATGATTTTTTTGACTGGATGGATTACAATTTTGACTTCAATAAAATAATTTCAATAGCAGGATTTTTCGGCAGCGTAAAAAAAGCAATCAATGAAGGCAGGCTTTCCTCCGATGTTCAGTATATCTTTTTTACCACTCTGCCTGGATCCGGCGAGGGATCTTTCAACACATCGAACGTTCTCGGTATAGACGCTTCCTCATCTTACGAATTAACCAAAGCCGAACTGATCGGGCGCCGCCAGGTTAACCAGGTCGTAAATCTTTTGCGGTCCGAAATACCCGGCTTCGAGAATTCATACTTGATTGAAACAGCTGCTCAAGTCGGTATAAGAGAGACTAGACGCGCCGTGGGAGACTACATCATAACCGGAGATGATATTAAAAGCGGCAGCAAATTTGACGATTCTATCGCTCGCGGCTGCTACGGTATTGATATACACGGACAGAAGGATGAAAGCAGCCGGATGGAACATCTTAAAGAGGGAGATTTTTACGAAATTCCTTTAAGAGCTTTAATAGTTAAAGATGCCGAAAATTTACTTGCCGCCGGAAGATGTATCTCCTCCACGCGGGAAGGACACAGCGCTGTTAGAATTCAGCCCACCTCTTCCGCAACCGGAGAGGCATGCGGCACTCTTGCCGCGCTTTCCGCAAAGCTTAACAAACATGTTCGCGAGGTATCTTATAAAATGATAAGACCTCTGTTGATTTATAATATCGGCAATCACTGAAAGAGGCTGCATAAATTGAATATTATATTCGGAACTGACGGCTGGCGCGGATTATTAGACAGCGAGATGAACGATGATACGGTTTCTGTTGCCGCGCAGGCATTTTCCGACTACATCAATATTAATTTTAATAAACCTTCGATAGCTGTGGGATACGACGGCAGAAGGAACTCAAAGAGATTCGCCGAACTTTTCTGTTCGGTTTTATCAGGCAATATGATTGACGCAATCCTGTCCGACGCGGTTGTGCCAACGCCGGCTCTGTCATATTATGTAAAGCGCCATGCGCTTAACGCCGGCGTTATGATAACCGCCTCGCATAATCCGGCGGAGTATAACGGAGTAAAATTCAAAGCCGGATACGGCGGCCCGTTCTTCACGGAAGAGACGAAGAAAGTTGAAGAGCTCCTTTACAGCACTTCCGTAAAAAAATCAGCGGCTACAGTAAATGCGGTTAATTTACTTCAAGATTATATCGCGCATGTAAGAAGCATGGTTAATTTCGATACGATAAGGTCAAGCGGAATTAAAGTTCTTATAGATTCGATGAGCGGAGCAGGCGCCGGAGTATTAGAAGAAATATTAAAAACGGAGGGATGCCGCGCTTCCACTATTTTCGGTACCCCTCAGGAAGATTTCTCGGGAAGATACGCCGAGCCGATAGAGAAAAACTTAGCTCCCCTTAAGGAAATGTTAAGTGAAGAGAAAGATTATTCACTCGGTCTGGCCACCGACGGTGATGCCGATAGACTTGGGATTCTCCTTGAGAACGGAAGCTGGCTGAGCGCGCAGGAAACTATTCTGCTGCTTGCGGACTTCGTCAAAAACAGAAAGAGAGTCCCGGGAGGTTTGGTAAAAACCTCCTCCGTTACCGATAAGCTGAGATCCGTATTTGAGTCCGATTCGTGCCGAGTATACGATGTACAGGTAGGCTTCAAATATATCTGCGAAAAAATGATAGAGCAAGATGTGGCTTTCGGCTGTGAGGAAAGCGGCGGCTACGGTTACAAAGGACATATCCCGGAAAGAGACGGCATATTATCCGGACTGTTCGTATTAGAGATGCTGGCGGAATCAGGCTTCGATAAACTGAGCGCTCTAGTAAATCAGAAGAGAAAAGAATTCGGCGAAATTTATTATGATAGGATCGACCACAAATATGATGGCGGGGACAGATTAGAAAAGCTTCCCTCTCTCTATGATCGGCCGCCTGAATCAGCCGCAGGCCTTAAAATTAATAGGATCGAAAAATACTACAGCAGCCGCGGAATAATTAATGGACTAAAATTTATTTTGGAGGGGGATTCGCGCTGGCTCCTTATGCGATCCTCCGAAACAGAGCCGCTGATCAGAATTTACGCGGAAGGACAATCAGGAAGAGAAGTTAAAGACTTTTTGAACGCCGGTATTTCATTAATAAATCTGAAAGTGTAAACAAAACAAATGGACGAAAAATTCTGTAATCAGCAGCAAGCCGCATCGCTGATTAAACAGCTGGGAAATGATTTTGCGGTTGTTAAAAATCCTGATTATATACATCCGGCCTTTGAACTGTATCCTCTGGCTCAAAAGATTACCTCGCCGCTTGATAATCTTGCGGGAGTGGTTATGGATATGGACGGCACAACTACTACAACCGAGGAACTGTGCATCCACTCGCTTGAGTATATGATAAGAAAAATGAGCGGACGTATGACCAAGGAAGAGTGGCCGGGACTGGACCAGCAAGCCGACTACCCTAATATTATCGGCAACAGCACCACAAAGCATGTCGAGTTTCTAATTAAGAAATATGAAAAGCTCTTTAATGACGACGCAATCCGACGAGCGTTTATTGATGCCTCGGTTTGGACCTTAATAGAAGGCAAAGACAGAAAACGAAAAGAAGAGGTAGAGCTTAATCTGATTAATTTGAACCTCAAAGAGATATTAACTGATGAGCGGTTATCCGTCTTGAAGTCGGAATATGATATTAACGGTATTACCGGTGCCCACGCTGCAGAATATTTTTATAAAAAGTACGCTGGGCTTTCCGGGCATTTCTCATTTACCGATCTGGTCAAAATAGGAATAGATATTTACTACCAGAGATATCATGAAATTCTTGAAAGAATAAAAAAAGGGGAAGGCGGAAAAATATCTCTCGAACTTTTCGGCACTGCCGACAAACATCTGATTGAACCGATGCCGGGTGTGCTGGTCTTTCTTTCACTCATTAAAGGATGGCTGGGCGAACAGGCAGATAAACTTGCCGCAGAATTAATTAACGCGTATAATATAAAATCGGACGCCGGTTACAGCAATGCTCAGACTGAAGAGATCAAAAATAATTTAAAGCTTCTCGGAAAAAGATTCGCTAACGCCCCGCTTAAAGTAGCTATAGTCACTTCATCCATTTATTACGAAGCCGATATAGTAATGAAGGAAGTCTTTAAAGTACTTTATTCCGAAATAGATTCTCTTGAATTAAGTGAAGACGTAAAATCATTTCTTAAAGGTAAGTTCTCTAATTATAGAAACATTTATGATGCCTTCGTTACAGCCAGCGACTCAAGTGAAATAAGGCTTAAGCCTCACAGAGACTTGTACAGCATCGCTCTTCACCAGCTCAATATACCTAAAACGAATTTTAACAAGGTAATAGGCTTTGAAGACAGCGAGAGCGGAGTCACCGCCATACGGGCTGCGGGTATAGGATTAAGCGTGGCTGTGCCGTTCGCTAAAACTGCCGGGCATAATCTCGATTCGGCGGCTTTCATTTTAAACGGCGGACTTCCCGAATCTCTTCTTCATTATAATTTATTCCTGAAAAAACAGTAAACGTAAATATTAAATAAAAATTTCTTGCGGAAGATTTTCAATGAAAGAAAAAATTTTTCACGTAATATCGAATACACACTGGGACCGCGAATGGCGCTTCCCTTTTCAGCGCAACAGACAGATGCTTGTGGATATGATCGACAGGGTAATAGAAATCCTGGAGTCGGAACCGGAATACAGAGCTTTTCATCTCGACAGCCAGTCAATTGTACTGAAGGATTATCTGGAAATCCGTCCTCAGAATAAACAGAAGATCATCGATCTCGTAAAAGCTAAGAGGCTGCTTATAGGCCCGTGGTACATTCTACCTGAGGAATTTCAAGTCGGCGGAGAAAATCTGATACGTAATCTTCTGCTGGGACATAAAACCTGTGCCGCTCACGGCGGCGTCTCTAAGATCGGTTACTCCCCTTTTTCGTGGGGACAGATTTCCCAGCTGCCTCAGATCTACAAAGAGTTCGGTATAAATCTTATCATGTTTTATCGCGGAATAAACTCGCTCGACAGCAGGAAAGCCGAGTTCATCTGGGAAGGCGCCGACGGTACAAAAGCCGTATCGTCAAGATTCTCTACCATGCCGAGATATAATTTTTACTTCTATATCTACAGACCGGTGGTACATAATGAAGGGTTCTACGATGTCGAGTATAAATGGTCAAAGGGCGGAACTCCTTTCCACTTCGCCGATCGTATTCAATCTGATGAGGACTACTTTATCATTCAGCCTTTGAACGGTTATTACCCTGAGAACATCGATGCACAGGTAAATTCAATTATTAAAGACCAGGCTGATGATTTTACAACCGAGCATGTTATCTGGATGGAGGGGCACGATTCAAGCGGTCCGAATGCCAAGACTGTAAAGATAATTAAAGATATCCGCGAGCGTATGCCTGAGATAAATGTCATCCATTCCACTCTTGAAGAATATGCGGCCGCTCTTTATAAATCTGTTGATGAATCTAAGCTTAAGATAGTAAAAGGCGAACGAAGAAGTTCCCAGTACGATAGAAGGAGCGGCAATATGTACGGCTACACTACCTCCGCCAGAATGTTTCTGAAGCAGAAAAATTTCGAGGCGGAAAAACTGCTGCAGTTTTACGCGGAGCCGTTTAATATTTTCTCGTCTCTGCTTGGCAGAAATATTGAGGACAGATATCCTGAAATCGCATGGGAATATTTAATTCAGAATTCTGCGCATGATTCGATAGGCGGCTGCAGCCTCGATGAAATACACGTAGATATGT
>JBJKTB010000402.1:0-5628 GCA_046703345.1 Ignavibacteriaceae bacterium | reverse complement strand
TATATGAACTGCCAGGCGTCGCGGTTATCCATACTCATTTTTTTTCTGTATTTAAAAACGCCCGACTCGGTGCCGAACCAGACGCAGCTGTCGCCGTCCAGCGATATAGCCTTAATATTATTTGTCTTTGCGTCGTTATCCTGCATAAGTATATGATCGGTATATTTCTGCCTTGCCACATCAAGCCTAGTAAGGTTTTCAAATCTTCCAATCCATAGCACTTTCTGAGAAGGATCGTAGCAAAGAGCGCGTATCCAGTTTCCCATTAGTCCGCCAAGAGCAAATTTTCTTTTGCGCCAGCTTTTTCTCCTAATATCGTAGATATAAAGGCCGTCTACCGCACCTGCCCAAACATAATCGCGGCTGGCAGCTATATCGTAAAACCCGTCGTTGTCAAGATTGTTTTTGGCGGTTGAAAAATTATACCACTCTCCAGTTTTTTCCGAAAAACGGTAAATGCCCTGGCCGTACGTAGCTATCCAAAGATAACCGCCTTCAGAAACTATGCCTGTTACGGTAGCGCCGCTCAGGTAGTTTTCAGAGATAACCTGCGCACGCAAAGGATAAAAATTTAATAGAATAAATATTATTAATAATAAAGGCTTTTTCGTCATAAGAATATTTAAAATACCGGAGCGGGGAATGGATACACGAGTCATTAATAACTTTCTTCGGAAGAAGGAAACTTGGTCTCTTTCACATCGTCAATATATTTTTTAACTGCAGTCGTCATTTCCTCTGCAATCGAGGCGTAGTATCTTACGAACCTGGGATGAAAATCAATGTTAAGCCCAAGCATATCGGGAGTAACTAGAATCTGCCCGTCGCAGTGTACACCGGCACCGATCCCTATTGTAGGAACTTTTACCAGCTCTGTAATTTTTTGCGCAAGCTTGGCAGGGATCTTTTCGAGCACGATAGCGAATGCCCCGGCATCTTCAATTGCTTTAGCGTCTTCCATTATTTCATCGGCTTCTTCCTGATCGCGCCCGCGCTCCCTGTAGCTGCCGAATTTATGAATGCTTTGCGGAGTTAAGCCTATATGACCCATTACCGGAATTCCCGCATCGGTAATCTTCCTTATAGTTTCCGCAACACGAACTCCGCCTTCAAGTTTAACAGCGCCTGCAGAAGTCTCTTTCATAATTCTGCCTGCGTTCCTAAATCCTTCGTCAATGCTTAACTGGTAAGACATGAACGGCATGTCCACCGCAATCATCGCTCTGTTTACGCCTTTAGTAACGGCCTTCGTATGGTAAATCATCTCATCCATCGTAACGGGAAGAGTAGTATCATTTCCCTGGAAGACGTTGCTCAAAGAATCCCCGACCAGCAGAACATCTATTCCCGCTTCATCCAGCAGTTTAGCAGTAATGAAATCGTACGCTGTAAGAGCGGAAATTTTAATACCCTTTTTCTTCATAAGATAAAGAGTCTTGGTTGTCACTCTTTTGATTTCTTTTTCCGTGCTCATAATAATTTCTCTATGTTTAGGAATAATTTCTTAACTGCCCGAAACTGATGTAAGGATTTTTTCGAAGACCGGCAGGTCATCTAAACCTGATTTTTCAAATTTTATACCGAAATAATTTTCAAATCCGTTTACAAGAGATACACACAGTCTGCCGTAATCTATCTCAGAATTTAAAATACTTTTTAAATCAACGGTTGTTTCTTTCATCTCATCTTTAAGATTTTTTGCGGCATCGTGAGTTATGTTAAGATAATCCGCAATGCCAAGGTGGTAGTTCCCGCAAAGAATAGATCCATGCTGAAGAATTGTAGAGCCAAGTTTTCTCTGGGCGCTGCCGACCAGCTTTTTCCTGTCGAACTTCAGCTCGCTTTTCGCAGGCACTGCAAAACAGGCTGCGCTTTTTTCTTCTTTGTAGAAGGACGGGAAATCTGGCTGGGTATTTTCCAGTTCCGCTTTTTTCAGAGCAGAATCATAGTCTGTTAATCCTAATAGAAGCGCTTGATTGATTTCATGGTAAATATTCCTTGCCGATGTTTCTCCGATAATAGGCATTGCTACGGAATATGTAAGTTCTTCCGAGTGAAGAATGGCCCGCCCGCCCGTAGGTCTTTTCACTACATCTATTCCGTCTGAAGTAGCCTTGTCCAATAGTATGGAATCGTAGCTCTGATTAGCGCCTAGAGAAATGCAGTAAGGATTCCATCTGTACAATCTGAAGTATGCTTCATCGGAAGAACAAATGCCTGCAAGTCTGAGATCGACATCCATATTGAACGAGCCCGTGCCTGCTCCGGTATTTAAATACCGCCATTTCATTTACCGACAAGTCCTCTGTTGCATTTTGCGATGAATTCAATAACATTTGTTACATACTTATTCCCGGCAAATTCTTCCATGATTTTTGCTTTTGCCTGCGATACATTCAAACTCTTATCATAGAGATACGAGTATGCTTTCTTCAAAGTCATTATGTCTTCATTAGGGAAGCCTCTTCTTCTTAAACCGATAACATTCAAACCTTCGAACCTCAGCGGCTCTCCGGCGGTAAGAATATAAGGCGGAACGTCCTGCGTTACCCGGAATCCTCCTCCTATCATAGTGTGCTGCCCGACCTTGCAGAACTGATGCACGGGAGTCATTCCCCCGATTATAACCCAATCCTCTATTTCTACATGCCCGGCAATCTGAACGCCGTTAGCCAAGATGCAGTTGTCTCCCACAGTAGTGTCGTGAGCTACGTGCGAATACGCCATCAGCAGACAGTTCTTGCCGACTCTCGAAAAACCGGTTTCTTTTGTACCGCGGTGAAGAGTAACATATTCATGGATAACCGTATCGTCACCGACGTAAAAGTAAGATTCTTCATTGGAGAATTTCAAGTCCTGCGGTATATGTGCTATGGAGGCCGCCTGATGAATGGTTACTCTGTCGCCTATTCTGGCGCCGTTGTAAATCACGGCATGCGGACCGATGCGGCAGTCGTTTCCTATTTCAACGTCATCTTCTATAATTGCGTAGGCAGAAACGGCAATATTATCTCCGAGTTTTGCCTTATCGCTTACGATTGCGGTAGGATGTATATTTTTCATTTAGATTTTAATTTTGTTCCCCCTGCTCGGATTCTCTGTCTACTATGGCCGCCATAAAGTCGGCTTCGGCAACCAATGTTTCGTTGACGAACGCTTTGCCGGTCATCATAACAACCTTGCTTTTTTTGTTAACAAGATCGATCTCAAGGAACAGCTGATCTCCGGGGAGAACGGGTTTTCTGAATTTCGCGTTGTTTATCTGCATAAAGTAAACGAGCTTCTGTTCGGGATTCGGGAAAGAATTAAGAAGCAGTACGCCGCCTGTCTGAGCCATGGCTTCAATAATCATAACGCCCGGCATTATGGGATGGCCGGGGAAATGCCCCTGGAAGAAAGGTTCGTTCACAGTGACGGATTTTACTCCGATTACTTTTTTGTCAAGATCAAGATGAATTATTTTATCAACTAGAAGAAACGGATAGCGGTGCGGAAGAATACGCTGTATTGCATTGACGTCGAAAACAACGCCTTCTTTCTTAACGAACTGATACTTCTTAACTAATTTTTTCTGCTGATATAATTTTCTTACCTGTTTGGCAAACTCAACATTTGCCTTGTGACCAGGTCTCGCTGCAAGCACCTGAGCTTTAATGGGAGCCCCGATCAGTGCAAGATCGCCCAGAAGATCGAGAAGCTTGTGCCTTACCGGCTCGTTCCTAAATCTAAGTTCTTTGTTATTAAGTATCCCGTTCTTGCCTATCGAAACTTTTTCTTCTATGCCAATTTTTTTTCTTAACTTTTCCAGTTCTTCATCACTAGAATTTCTGTCGACTATAACCACTGCGTTATCTATATCGCCACCTTTTATTAAACCTATGTTGGCAAGTTCCTCAACTTCGCTTAGAAAGCAGAAAGTTCTGGCAGGTGCGAATTCGGAAACAAACTCCTTTTCGAGATCGAATAAACCGGTATGCTGACTTCCCAGCGCAGGATTCTGATAATCCACCATAACTGTTGCGCGGTAGCCGTCGAGCGGTAGCGCAACGATATCAATCTGTTTTTCTTCGTTATGGTAAATCACCGTTTCATCAATTATAAGATAATCTTTCGGAGCATCCTGCTGCTCAAACCCGGCAGCTAAAAGCTGTTCAACATACGGCATTGAGCTTCCGTCGCCTACAGGAGGCTCTATGCCGTCAAGCTCAATTATAAGATTGTCTATTTGAAGTCCCACTACCGCAGCCAGAACATGTTCAACGGTATGAACCTTTGCTTCGCCTATGCCAAGAGTGGTTCCTCTGGATACATCAATAACATTGTCGGCGTTAGCCGGAATTTCAGGGTTCCCGCCTAAATCGGTTCTGACAAAACGTATGCCGTAGTTCTGGGGAGCAGGCTTAAAGGTCATTGTGCATGAAGTTCCGGTATGAAGTCCTATTCCGGAAATTGAAACCGGGGATGCAATTGTTCTTTGTAATTCTAGCATTTATAAAATCCGAAATTATTAAATATTGTACCAATAAAAATCATTAAATAGGCTTTCAAAATAGTAAGACGGGGTATGAAATACAATCATATGGATTTAGGAAGTGACTGAACTCCGGCCGGCGGAAAACTGTCTTATGACTTATTTTTTAATCTTTCAACTTCTCCGTTTAATTTTTTAATTGTCTTTTCCATCTCATTTAGTTTTTCATAATAACCCGGCAGGTTCCTTATATGAGCCTCAAGCTTCAGTGCGGTTTTTACCTCTTTAGCCGGCGTACTGAAATACTGGCCGGCTTTAGTAATCGATTTTGAAATTCCCGACTGCGCAAGCAAGATAACGTTGTCAGTGATCTCAATATGGCCGACTATACCTACTTGTCCGGCAAGTATGCAGTGATTGCCTATTTTAGTGCTTCCGGATATTCCAGTCTGAGATGAAATAACTGTATCTTCCCCGACAACAACATTGTGCGCTATCTGAACAAGATTGTCTATCTTTGCGCCGCGTTTAATAATTGTGGATCCGAGAGCAGCCCTGTCAATAGATACATTAGACCCGAGCTCTACATCATCTTCGATAATAACATTTCCTACCTGAGGAATCTTTATATAAGCACCACGCTCGTCAGTGAAATATCCGAATCCGTCAGAACCTATTACCGTACCGGGATGAACGATTACTCTCTTTCCGAGTACACACTTTTCGCGAATGCTTACATTTTGGAAGAGAAGAGAGCCCTCACCGACTTCTACGTCTTCAAGCAGAACGGTGTTATGAAATATTTTTACTCCGTCTCCTATCTTACAGCCCTTAGATACAACAACATTTTTTCCGAGCGCAACATTCTTCCCGACTGTGGCGGAAGGATCAACATAAGCGGAGGGATCTATTCCGCTCAAAGGGAAATCAGGCGTTAAGAATTCAATAAGCAGTTTTGAAAAGGCTTTGTTGGGATCCTTAACTTCTATATAGGAAATGTCATTTCTCACTTTATTGAATCCGGGCTTAACCAGAATGGCCGAAGCTTTAGTAGACTGGAAAAATTTTTCATACTGGGGAAGGTAAAGAAAGGTAAGGTCACCAGGTTTTGCTTCCTCAATTCTTGCAAGATTTATAATTTCAAGATCTTTTTGCCC
>JBJKTB010000401.1:0-8235 GCA_046703345.1 Ignavibacteriaceae bacterium | reverse complement strand
CCAATTCCTGCGGTACGCCTATCCTTGTCGGCAGTCCGAATACTTCTTCTGCAAGCTCGGTACAGCCCTTAAGCAGTGAACCGCCGCCTGTTAATACTATGCCTGCCTTTATTTTATTTTTAAATCCGGCGCTTCTTATTTCATTATCTATTAGACTGAACAGTTCGCGCAACCTTAGACTGATAATCTGCGTTAATAGACTTATCGGTATTTTGGTGTTGCCTCTGGCTCCCACCCCGCGTATTAAAATGTCCTCATCTTTTATTATGGCGCCTTCGGTTGCGTATCCGAAATCCTTTTTCAATTTCTCCGCCTCCTCGGTAACAACGCCGAGCGACTCCCGGATATCGTTTGTAACCTGGTTGCCGGCAACGCCTATTACTTTCGTATGCTTTATCGCCTTCTTATGGAAAATCGCGATATCCGTTGTTCCGCCGCCTATATCTATCAGCGCAACTCCCAAATCCTTCTCACTGTCTTCAAGTACCGATGAACTGGATGCGATTGGCTGAAGCACGTAATCCTGAACCTGCAGCCCCGCTCGCTCTACCGATTTCCTTATATTCTGAATCGCTGGAATCGACGCCAGTACTATGTGATTAGTAGCTTCCAGCCTCGAACCCGACATTCCTATCGGACTTTCAATTCCTCCCTGATGATCTACCGAAAATTCCTCCGGTATAATGTGAAGTATCTGCCTGTCCGATGGTATGCGTATCGTCCTAACATCAGCCTCAAGCCTGTCCAGGTCGGCTTTAGTAATTTCACCTTCGTCTCCGCTTATCGTAACGTAATTTCTGTGCCGTATGCTTGTTTTATGCTCTCCCGCTACACCAACGTTAACTTGAGTAATATTTATGCCGGCTCTGTTTGAGGCAATGGCTACCGCTTCTTTAATAGCTTCCGCCGTTTTGCCTATATTGGCAACAAGTCCTTTATGAAGACCTTCTGAAGGAGCAACTCCGAATCCTAAAATGTTTATCCGGTTGTCCTCCTCTATCTTCTCCGCGATTACCGCGCATACTTTTGTTGTTCCCAGATCGAGCCCTGCTATTATATTTTTTTTCATTCACTTAAACCTGTTTTTTCGGTGCTGCCGATATATATTTCATTTGAAAACCTTAGATCTATGTACTCGCTGCTTTCCGCCAGACTGCTGCCGTCAATCAATCCTTTCCACATGACGTCAAGATACACCATCTTTCTGGCGGTCTCTCCTCTTCCGAAAAGCACCGGCGGCTTTATCCCCGAGAAGATCAGCATTATGTCACCGCCGTGCCTCATATTTATCTCAGACAGGCGCTTAAAAATATCCGGATTAGTCAGCTTTGCCGCATCAATAATTTTGAAAGCTTCCACCACCTGTTCGCTTTTAAATTCAGTCAGCGGCTCCGCCGTCTTACTGATGTTCAAATTACTAACGACCGGAACCTCTGAAAACTTTGTTCCGGGAAGTACAGGCAGCAGCTGGAAAGCCTTTGATATAAATAATGGCTCCGAACCTAAAAGCAGTACAGCCTCTATTTTTTTCTCAGACACATAAACCATTACTCTGCCGTTGCCGAGGTATTCAACATCGGCATTCTCAACGTAAGGATGTTTTTCCAGCCTCTCTTTCACAACAGGGAGCGTAACGCCTTCAAGTTTGGAAGGATCGTTTAACCCGGCGTAGGCAAGGTATTCCTTGCCTTGCAGAAGATGCGTCCCTGTTATTTCTACCATTTTTATTTCTCCCTTATCAGCTTTTTTATTGCTAAAAAAAACCAAATAAACGATACTTGAAACCAGTACTATAAATAACAACAGACTGAAAAATTTAGCTAACTTCTCTCTCATCTTTTATTATTCGGATAACGATTCGACAAACTTCTCGCCGTATTTCCATATATCTCCGGCGCCCATGGTTATTATTATGTCGCCGGGTTTCATTATTTCTTTTAACTTTGAAGGTATGTCCTTCTTGTCTTTAACGTAAATAACATTCTTGTGGCCGAATTTTCTCGCGGCTTCCGCGATCATCTCTCCGCTTACACCTTCAATAGGTTCTTCTCTAGCCGGATAAACATCTGTGCAGATAAACACGTCTGAGTTCAAAAACGATCTTCCGAACTCCTGGTAAAAGTCCCGAGTTCTCGAGAACAGATGCGGCTGAAATACGGCGACAAGCCTCCTGTCCCATCCGCTCCTTATTCCTGCAAGAGTTGCGCTTGTTTCTGTAGGATGATGGGCGTAGTCGTCTATAACAAGAATTTCCTTGTCGTATTTTACTTCGAATCTTCTGTAAACTCCGGTAAAAGATTCTAAGGCTTTCTTAATTACCTTAAAATTTATTCCCAGCTCTTTAGCGATGCAGACGGCGACAAGTGAGTTCTTTACATTGTGAATTCCCGGGATCCGGAGTTTTATTTTCCCGAGTTCCTCGCCTTTGTATTTAACGGTAAATGCGCTTGAGAATTCATCGTGAGCAATATCCACCGCTCGTATATCTGCCTGAGCCGTAAGCCCGTACGTAAAAATTTTCTTGTTAATTTGAGGAATTATATCCTGCAGTGCCGGCTCGTCCATGCATAAAACTACGAATCCGTAGAACGGTACTTTGTTTGCAAATTCAATGAACGCCGATTTTATATCGTCCAGGTCTTTATACGTATCAAGATGCTCGCTTTCAAGAGTCGTTATTGCCGCTATGGTCGGAGTAAGCTTAAGAAATGTTCTGTCGAACTCATCCGCTTCTACTACGATGAATTCCCCCTGTCCGAGTCTTGCGTTTGTACCGCCGAGTCCGCTAAGTTTTCCGCCGACTATAATGGTCGGATCTATTCCGCCTTCGGTTAATGTTAGTCCCACCATCGATGTTGTAGTGGTCTTGCCGTGCGTGCCGGCAATGCCTATTCCGTACTTCATCCGCATGCATTCGGCAAGCATTTCGGACCGCTTGATTATCGGAATTTTTCTGTCAACAGCAGCTTTAACTTCCGGATTCTCTAGTGCTACCGCGGAAGAATAAACAAGCACGTCGGCGTCTTTTAAATTTTCAGGAGAATGTCCTTCGTAAATGTTCATACCGAGACTGCTTAATCTCGCGGTGATATCGCTTAACGACTTGTCGGATCCGGATATTTCAAATCCCTGGTTAAGCAGTATCTCTGCGATGCCGCTCATTCCGATCCCGCCTATGCCTACAAAATGTACTTTTTTAATATTCTTAAACATTTAGTTGCTGCCGAGTCTTTCTTTTAATTCCAAAAATTAATTTATCAGATCCTGCTCGTTCTCGTAATCTGAAGTTCTCAGAAAAATCGGTCTCCTTCTGTCTTTTACTTTTATCATAATCAGTTTAAATGCCCTTTTCTTTTTTCTTTTCGATCTGGACACTCGTATTTCTGTAATCTGCGCCAGAGAAAAGGTTCTCGTTTTAAATCTTGTTACAAATGAGATCGATCCGCCGTTAATTTCCAGATGCCTGTTCTTGTATAGATTGTACAACAGACTTATTAACGAGATGCAGACTATTATCGCAAAGAAATAAATTATTGGATCTCTTGTTATCAGTTTAAAAGAATTTTCTACAAACTCCCCGCGAATTATAACATAAAGAGTAAAAACTACAAAGTAGATAATAGTCGATTGATAATAAAACGACATATTATACTTAAAAATTTTTGAAGTATTTAATTTCTCTTGGCTCATTTACTTTTTGCGTAATTAATTGCACTAATTGCTATTTCTTCCGCAGCTGCTGGCTTGCCCAAAGCTACTGCGTTTTTTTTTATAACCGCCGTTCTGTTATCGTCGGCCATCAGCGCGGTTACGGTTCCGTACAGATCAGAATTAATATTTTTATCCTCAACTAGAATTGCCGCGCCCTTCTCCGCCAGCGACTTGGCGTTGTAATACTGATGATTCTCCGCTACGTTGGGAGAAGGAACCAGTATCGACGGTATACCCAGTACAAGCAGTTCGGCTATAGTAGTTGCGCCGGCTCTTGCCAAAAGAAGGTCGCACGCCGAGTACGCAATATTCATTTCGTCAATAAAGGCCATTACTTTTACAAATTCGGAATTATATCCTTTGTAAGCTTCGTAATAATTTTTCCCTGTCTGCCAGATTACCTGAATATTCTGCGACGACAGCGATTCAACCGCTTCGGCTACTGCTTTATTAATCGACTGAGCGCCTAAGCTTCCGCCGAGTATAAGCAGAGTCTTTTTTGAAGAAGATAATCCGAACTTCCTCAGCGCATCTTCCTTTTTTATTGAACTTAAATTTTCCCTTACCGGGTTTCCCGTTAATAAAAGTTTTTCCTTCTTCTTAAAATATTTTTTAGAATCTTCAAAGCTTATGTGAATTTCATCGGCGTACTTTTCCAGTAATCTTGTGGTTACTCCTGGAAAGCTATTCTGCTCTATTAGTATTATCTTAGCTCCCGCCAGGTGAGATCCGTATACGGCCGGCCCGGATACATATCCTCCCGAACCTATCGCAACCGACGGTTTGTATTTCATATTTATTAAAACCGATTGAATTAAGGACACAACAAGCTTCACCGGAGAAAGCAGATTGTCTACGGTAAGCTTTCTTGAAAATCCTTTTATCCAGATCGATTTGAAATTGTACCCGAGCTGCGGCACAACTCTTCCTTCTATTCTGGATTTTGTTCCAACAAATAATATTTCGGATTCGGGAGCCAGCATTTTAATTTTCTCGGCTACAGCAACTGCCGGGAATAAATGTCCTCCGGTTCCTCCTCCGGCAAACAAAAAGCGGTATGGTCTTCTTATTGCGCTCATATTTTAACCGCCGCGGTTTTTGCTTCGTTAAGAGGATGCTGCTCCATCGTCGCGGCCAATGCAATGTTAACGAGTATTCCCACCGATATGCAAAGGAAAATCAGTGATGTGCCGCCGTAACTTATAAACGGCAGCGGAAGCCCGGTAGTAGGTACCGCCCCCGTTGCAACCGCAATGTTTACGAAAGCGTAGATCGTTATCGAGAAAGTGATTCCGAACGCAAGAAGCTGGCCGAACTTGTCTTTAGCTTTCTTTGCTACTAAGATGCCGGCGGCAAATAGTACAAGGTAGCTAATAAGTACTATTGCGGAGCCTAAAAAACCTAGTTCCTCTCCCAGTATCGCGAAGATAAAATCTCCGTAAGCTTCGGGAAGGAACAGGTTGCTCTGAAGACTCTGCCCCATCCCTACGCCGAAAACTCCGCCGCTTCCCAAACCGAGAAGAGCCTGCTTTACCTGTATGTTCGGGTCGCCGCCGTGCTGAGTGCTGTTTATAAATGTCATAATCCTGCTTCTCGAATGTGCGAAGAGCATAGCCACCGCCGCTCCTGCCAGTAAGCAGAACATCGCGGCCGATATTACGTGCTTCAGCTTGGCTCCTCCCACGTACATCAGCATTAGCGATACGAATAACAGAAGTATACCGTTGCTTACGTTCGGCTGTATGAGCACAAGCGCCGAAATTACGATTACCCAGAAGAAGAGATAAAGAAAGCCCTTCTTAAGGTCGCCGAGCAGTTCTTTTTTATCTTCTATTAAAGCCGATAAATGAATCATCAGGATCAGCTTAGCTATGTCGGCCGGCTGAAATGTCATAAAGCCTAAATTGATCCATCTGCCCGCGCCTTTAATATCCGGCGCGATGAACAGCGTTATTACAAGTACGAAAGTTATTGTAAATATTGCCGGCTTGCTGAAGCTTTTGTAAATATCGTAAGGCACAAAACTGAACAGGATCATCATAGCAATACCGATTAGCACTTTAAAGAAATGCGAATTGAATAAGTGGAATAAGCTGTCGAACTTAAACTCGCTGTAAGTGCTGCTCGCGCTCATAACTATTATCAAGCCCAAAAGCATCAGGATAAACGCGTCGAAAAATATTATTACTGCCAGTTTTTTCATTTATAATTTGTTTACCGCTTCTTTAAAAACTTTTCCCCTGTGCTCGTAATTCTTAAACATATCGAAGCTGGCGCACGCCGGCGAAAGAAGCACAACCTCGTTCTGCCTTGCTTCATTGTTTGCTGAGTGAACGGTTTCTTCCAGACTGTTCTTAATTTCCACTTTCACAAATGAATGGAAGAAATTAAACACTTTATCTGCCGAAGAGCCTATCGCGTAAATCTTCACCACTTTTTCTTTTACAAGGTCCTTAATCATATTGTAGTCGTTTCCTTTGTCCTGGCCGCCGAGTATAAGAAATATCGGTTCGTCAAAACTTCTTAACGCGTACCATACTGAATCAACGTTCGTTGCTTTGGAGTCGTTTATGAATTTAACTCCGTCTATAATTCTTACAAGCTCAAGCCGGTGCTCAACTCCCTGAAATGACTCCAGCGCCTTTTTTATTTTATCGTTGGAGGCGCCGAAAATTTTCGCCGCAGTAATTACGGCCATCGCGTTGGCTGTATTATGCTCGCCTTTCAAATTTATATCTTCAATCCGGCACTCAAATTTAACTTTGCCGGCCTCTGAATAATAAACTTTACCGTTTTCAGCGTAGCATCCGTTCTCCTGTTTTTCTTTATTGGAGAAATAAAAGTCCCGGCTATTATGCCGAGTAACAGAGTTCATCAGCAGATCGGAATCTTTATTTAGGATAATAAAATCTTTATCGTCCTGATTTTTATAAATTCTAAGCTTGGCCGAAATATAATTTTCTATTTTGTTGTCGTACCTGTTAAGATGATCCGGAGTTATGTTCAGTATTACCGCTACCTTCGGTTTGAATTTATCTATAAGATCCAGTTGAAAGCTTGAAACTTCTAAAGAGACAAATTCATTTTCTTTTACATTGAGGGCTATCTCTGAAAAAGCATACCCAATATTTCCCGCCGTGTACGTCTTCATTCCGCAGGCGTTCATTACATGCGCGCACAGCGAAGTAGTTGTTGTTTTACCGTTAGTTCCCGTAATTGCTATTATGCTTCCTTTACAGAACGCGGCAGCAAGTTCTATCTCGCTTATCATCTTAATATTTTTAGCGGCGGCGCTCTTAAGAACCTGAGCATCGGAAGGCACGCCCGGACTTACAACCATTAAATCGCAGTCGAATACTTTATCGGTATGTCCGCCGGTCTCAAACGCAGCGCCTAACTCTTTTAGCCTAGCAGCGGATTCCGCAACTTTCTCTTCCGGAGCCGAATCGCTTACGAAAGGAAAACCGCCGAGCTTTTGAACGAGCTTTGCTGCGCCTATGCCGCTTCTAACCGCGCCGATGATCGATATTTTCTTGTTCTTTATTTCCACTATCTTACCTTAAACGAAGCAAGACTGACAATTGCGAGAATGATAGCTATTATATAAAACCTTATCACTATTTTAGGTTCCGGCCAGCCAAGCATTTCAAAATGGTGATGTATCGGAGCCATCCTGAATACTCTTTTGCCCTCTCCGTATTTTTTCTTTGTGTATTTAAAATAAAGCCTCTGTATGATGACCGAAACCGTCTCCATAAAAAATATTCCGCCGAGTATCGGAATAAGAAGTTCTTTCTTAATCAGCACGGCCAATATTCCGAACGCGCCGCCCAACGCCAGCGATCCGGTATCGCCCATAAATACCTGCGCCGGATAAGAATTAAACCAGAGAAATCCCAGTGAAGCTCCAACTAGTGCTGCCACGAATACAGTGAGTTCCCCTGAGCCCGGCAGATATATTATATTTAAATAATTGGCGTATATAGCGTTCCCCGTTACGTAGCTTATAACCGCCAGCGTTAGCATTACTATTATCGTTACACCTATCGCAAGACCATCTAGTCCGTCGGTTAAGTTTACCGCGTTTGAGGTTGCGGTAACTATAAATACAACAACCGGAATATATAAATATGAAAAATCAAAATTAACGTTTTTAAGGAACGGCACGGTTGTTACGGAGCTTACTCCCGCAAACTGAGGAGAGAAATAAATTACCGCTCCCACAACAAGCCCGATAAATACTTGTCCCAGAAGTTTGTAACGCGCTATTAGTCCGTTGGGAAATTTTTTAACAACTTTAAGATAGTCATCCAGAAATCCGACGGCGCTCAGCCATATTGTTCCGGCAAGAATTAAAATTATATATATACTCTCGATATCCGCCCATAGAATTACGGGTATCACAACTGAGAGAATTAATATAATTCCGCCCATAGTAGGAGTACCGGCTTTCGACCAGTGCGATTTCGGGCCGTCCGCTTTTTTCGCTTCGCCAATCTGCTTCTTCTGAAGAAGCTTTATCAG
>JBJKTB010000400.1:0-3555 GCA_046703345.1 Ignavibacteriaceae bacterium | reverse complement strand
TCTTCATTGCAAGCATTAGAACACGGATTCCGCTGATTTAACGGATTTCCACGGATTTGAATCCTTCCCGATCAGTCTTATCTGTTCTATCCAGGTTCCGATTTTCTTCTTACTTTTCGATCCACCCGTCCTTTAACTTTATTATTCTGTTTCCGTAAGCGGCGTTGGCTTCGGAATGAGTAACCTGCACAATTGTAGTTCCC
This sequence comes from Ignavibacteriaceae bacterium, assembly GCA_046703345.1. Classification (GTDB taxonomy): domain Bacteria; phylum Bacteroidota; class Ignavibacteria; order Ignavibacteriales; family Ignavibacteriaceae; genus FEN-1297. The sequence continues at coordinate 3,352 of JBJKTB010000400.1, read as the reverse complement.
TGTTTATTTAATTTCTTCAGAAGTTCCATTATCTCTTTACCCTGATCTGAGTGGAGGTTTCCGGTAGGCTCATCGGCAAGAATTAATTTAGGTTCTGCAATAACGGCTCTGGCTATTGCCGTAAGCTGCTGCTGGCCGCCGGAAAGCTGATTCGGGAAAAGATCTTTTTTGGCAACCATGTTGAATTTGTCAAGTATTTCCGCAACACGGCCTTTTCGCTCGTCGCTTTTTACCTTTTGATATAAAAGCGGAGTTTCCAGATTTTCATAAACAGTCAGTTCATCGATCAAATGATAATTTTGAAAGACAAAGCCGATATGAGTTTTATGCAGTTCTGAAAGCTTTTTCTCACTCATCTTATGAACCGGCTCATCGTAAAAGAAATACTCTCCTTCCGAAGGCGTATCAAGCATACCTATAATGTTAAGCAAGGTCGTCTTCCCCGATCCTGAAGGTCCCATAACGGAAACAAATTCGCCTTCAGAAATTTCAAGATTAACGTTCCTTAAAACGTAAGTCTTTATGAATTTGTTGTTGTAATATTTCTCAATGTCGTTCAGTTTGATCATTGTTTTTTCCTTTTGCGTCTTAGTGCCTTGGCGGTAATTCCATTCAGCCGCAAGACACTAAGGCAATAATTCGTTTTAAACGTGAAACTGCTCTTTGTAATTTTCAGTTACCACGTGTCCGTCGAACAGGTGAATTATTCTGTGCGCGAATTCGGAGTCGTGAGGAGAGTGAGTTACCATCACTATTGTGGTTCCCTCTTCGTTTAGCTGCGTTAAAATGTTCATTACCTCTTCTCCGTTCGCCGAATCGAGATTTCCGGTAGGCTCGTCAGCAAGTATAAGTTTAGGCTTTGCCACAACCGCGCGTGAAACCGCTACTCTCTGCTGCTGACCTCCGGACAGCTGCTGAGGAAAGTGATCCTTCCTGTGCATTATCTGCATTCTTTCGAGGACATCGTTAACCATCTTACCGCGCTCTGAAGAAGACACGCCGAGATACAATAAAGGAAGCTCCACGTTTTCGTAAACTGTTAACTCATCAATTAGGTTGAAGCTCTGAAATACGAAACCTATATTCGCCTTGCGGAGATTTGCCCGCTGCCTTTCAGTGTATTTTGAAACTTCCTGATCGAGAAAGAAATATTCGCCGTCGGAAGGATTATCCAGAAGTCCGAAGATATTAAGCAGAGTAGATTTCCCGCAGCCGGACGGCCCCATTATTGCTACAAACTCTTTTACTTTGATCTCAATATTTACACTGTTCAATGCTGTGGTTTCAACTTCTTCCGTCGTGTAGATTTTTCTGAGGTTGTTTGTTTTGATCATTTTTTTTTTCTCCTTTATAGCTGTCGACGCGTAATATTATTTATTATTTTTTTCCTATTAAAAATCAATGGAAGTCGGATTCTGCTGATTAGACGAATAAATAAATCCAGACAAATCCGTTTAATCCGTAAGGTCCTTGTTCAATTGCCTGCATTTTTTAGTAATCCGGTTAAATTAATTCTCCTAGATTTCACCTCTATTTAAGTATAAGCTTATCAGCATCCCCGAAATTATCGTAAGACGAAGTAACCACTTTGTCGCCCGGCTTTAATCCGCTGAGAACCTCAAAGTAATCCGGATTCTGACGGCCTAGAGAAATATTTCTTTTTACTGCTTCCGTACCCGAACTGTTAAGCACGAACACCCACTGACCGCCGGTCTTCTGATAAAATCCTCCGCGAGCAAGCAGCAGTGCTTTAGTTCTTTCACTTAGCTGAAGCCTGATCTGAAGAGTCTGGCCCCGTCTTAAATCATCAGGGGTCTTGCCGTCAAATTCCATATCCACCTGGAATTTTCCGTTCTTAACTTCCGGGAATACTTTTTTAACTATAAGCTTATATTCATTTCCGTCAACATCTACAGTAGCATGCAGGCCTTTTACAACGCGAGCTATATAAAATTCATCAATATCGGCGCGTACTTTATAGCCGTCTAGCGCGTCTATCTGTCCAAGCTGAATTCCCGGCGCCTTCGACTGCCCGATCTCTGCGTCCAGCGACGTAAGCTGCCCGCTAATCGGCGCCTTTACAGTAAGATTATCTATGTTGTCTCTTATCAATTGCAGGTTGGTCTGCAGCCTTTTTATCGACTCGGAAATCTGCTGAAGCTGAGATTGTTTTAAAACAGAATCCTTTTCCCAGTTCTCACGCGCTAACTTACTTTGTTCAAGATCGTGATAATAAGTATCGCGGACCTGCTCAAACTCCTGCTGCGAAATCAATTTTTTCTCCCACATAACTTTATCGCGATGATAAATCTGTCTTGAATTTAACAGACTGTAATTTACATCTACTAATCTGGTTTGCAGACTTATGCTATTCTGTTCAATTTGAAGTCTGGTATTTCTGGCATCATTAATCTGCTGGTAGGCGAATGATTCCTGCTGCAGAGCGTTAAGCTGAAAATCTGTGTTTGATAGCTGCAGTATCTTATCACCTTTTTTAAGCATAGCACCTTCTTCAACATATTTCTTCTCGACGATTCCCCCGAGGATTGCGTCCAGATAATAAGTATTTCTCGGCAGAATTGTTCCGCTCACCGGAATAAATTCCTGAAATTCGCCTTCGTGTACGGTTGAAACAGTAATCTTATCGGTTTCTACGTTTAACTTCGAACCGGTATCTGTCAATATAAGAATTATAAGAATTAAGAAGGCGCCCGCACCGGCGGCCGATATCCAGAATTTTTTCTTCTTGTAATAAGGTTTTTTCTCTATTTTTCTGTCCAATTCATCACCTTTGTTTGCGGGATTATTTTTTTACTTTCCGCAGGTTATTACTCAATTTGTGTGCCTTATTTTCATTAACCGTACGGCAATGAACATGAGGCAAAAAATATTTAATATTTATCATTATTTCTTATTATTTTCTAAAGTAATTGATTTTTAATTTTCGGTAATTCTATTAATGATTGTACGCATACGGACAATTATGTTCGGAATCGGACATTACAATAACATCGGGCCATTCAGTTTATCTACAATTTTGCCCATTAATTGAGGAATGAATTTTGCGCATAACCAAATATTCAAAACTCAGGATCTTGAGAGTAATATTCATTCTTAAAAATTTATAATAATATATGAGCGTAAAATCAGGGAAAATATTAGTTATTGATGACGATGAGGATGTGCTCTTTTCGGCGCGTCTTCTCCTGAAACAGCATTATTCGATAGTCCGTATAGAGAAAAATCCGGAACTGATACCGGTTATTTTAAATGATGATAGCTACGATGTTATACTTTTAGATATGAATTTTTCCGGAGACGCGACGAGCGGCAAGGAAGGCTTCAACTGGCT
>JBJKTB010000399.1:0-2684 GCA_046703345.1 Ignavibacteriaceae bacterium | reverse complement strand
GTCCTGCCCTATACCTATACCGCCTCCTTCCGAAAGCCTCACATTTGTCCAGGATGCATCAATATAGCTGCCGCCTTTCGTTCTTAGTTTGAAGTCTTTCCAGACAGGTTCGTAACTTAGCATAAATTTACTTACTTCATCCCTAAGTTTTTTATCTGGATAGAACTCAGCCAGCAGATCACTCGATTTTTGGGTTTCTTCTAAAGACCATCCTAATATTCTTTCCCAGGATTTGTTGATATAATTGAATTTACCCTTATCGTCATAGTATGATATTAACACGGGAATATTATCAAGTATACTTTCAGCAAGTTCTTTTTGCTTCCTTAATTCAGTTTCTGCTTTTTTCCTGTCGGTTATGTCCTGCACAATAACCAATCCGGCGTTACTGCCGCCGTAATTAGTTTGTATTCCCGTAACCTCACCATAAAATACTTCACCGTTCAATCTAATAAGTTTTTCCTCAAACGGCGGTACGGCTTTGCCCTTCGCTACTTCCTGCATTCTTCTGAGAACGTCTGCATGAGATTCCGGGTGAATAATTTCCAAAACCGGCCGCCCTATTAATTCGTCAGGAGTATCCGCCTTAATTAGTTTCAAGCCAGCCGGATTAGCGTAAATAAATCTGCCGTCCCGGTAAACCGCTACGCCGTTAGGCATCGCCTCAACTAATCTTCTGAACCTTTCCTCGCTTTCCCTTACAGCTTCTTCAGCTCGCTTCCGCTCGCTGATATCATAAAATGAAGTGAATATACCTTTCTCGTTTCCGAGATAAGTTACCATAGCCGAAACTAATACGGTTACTACCTCACCGTTTATAGTTTTTAATTTGACTTCAAAATTACTTACGTGTCCGGCATCTTCTAACTTCTTTCTGAATCTCTCTCTGTCTCCGGGATTCAGATAATAATCCTTCACAAAATATTCCGCCGGCTTTTTTCCATCCAGCGGCCTGCCCATTAGTTCATAAGCTTTTTTATTTACGTATAAAAAGTTCCCTTTATCGTAGCTTACTACCACAACCGGTATAGGTGAGTTTTCCGCGAGCTGGCGGTAACGTTCTTCACTTTGCCTGAGAGCTTCCTCTGCCTTCTTTTGTGCGGTTATATCGATGAATATGCAATGCGTCTGCTTGAAATTGCCGAGTTCGTCGTATCCTATCCTTCCTTCGTAACTGACTATTAGATGAGTACCGTCTTTTCTGATCATTTCAAATTCGTAATTATGAATCTCGCCGTTGCGTTTAAAATCGGCAAAACGGGTCTTCACCAGTTCGGCGGAATCTTTTGTCATAAATTCAGTAAAGTGGCGCCCGACTGCTTCCTCATAACTGTATCCCATCGTTCTAAGCCACTCAGGATTCACATCTATTATATATCCGTTTATATCAAGCGATTGATAACTAAGCGGCGCGTTCTCAAATAAAAGCCTGAAACGCTTTTCGCTTTCTTCCAGAATATTCTCCATCCGCCTGCGCTCCGATATGTCACGGATGGTCATACTAGTTCTCTTTTCGCCGTTCCTGTCCATAAAAGTTGAAGAGGAAATCTCCGCCTCGAATTTAGAACCGTCTTTGCGAAGCATAGTTAATTCGCCCTTAACTCTCCCGTTAAGTTTACGTTCTTCCAGCAGCTTTTTCAGGCGCGGATCACTTAAATCTACCAGCCCAGACCGGCCGGCCTGTTTTATGTCCTCTTCTTTCATCTGGAACATTTCACACGCGGCTTTATTTGCCGAATAAATGGGACCATCAGGCCTGGTAAGAAGAACCGCCTCCATACTGTTTTCGGTTATAAGTCTGTATAGCTCTTCACTTTCACGCAGTGCATTTTCCGCATTTTTACGGTCGCTATTGTCAAACATGTATCCTTTTATTCTAAGAAGCTCGCCTTTCTCATCAAACTCCCCAATTGCATTCTCTATTATGTGCAGTCTTTTTCCGTCGGGACGCATTAACTCGTGCTCATAATTTAAAAGCTTTTTCTCTTCCCGGATTTTATTCAGAAACTGCTCTCTTTTATCGCCGGGGCGATAAAAGCTTTTCACATTCTTATTCATTATTTCATCAATCGAATCGAATCCGAATATCTTGGCAAGGGCTAAATTACAAAGCAGTATGTTTCCGTCAAGATCAACTATATAATCTCCTGTCAGATCCTCGTCAAATAGATCCCTGTATTTTTTCTCGCTTTCTTTTAGCTTCTTCTCGGCTCTTTTCCTTTCGCTTATATCCCTCTCGATCGAGTAAATTATTACCGGCTTGCCGGGCAGGCTGACTGCTCTGGCGGTAACTTCTACAGGGAATAAACTGCCGTCTTTCCTTATATGCTCGGTTTCAAAATGAATTAATTCCCCGGCAATTGAAGGTTTAATTCTTTCTTCAAAAACATTTTTATCATATGTCGGGTCAATCTCGGTAATCAGCTTTCCTATAAGTTCATCTCTGCTTAATCTGTGCGCTTCTGCTGCGGCATTATTTGCCTCAATTATTCGCAGATCAAAATCCTTGGTAGGCTCTAATACCAGTGCGTAATCTCCAGCCTGCTCAAAAAGCGCTCTGAACTTTTGTTCACTCTCTTTAAGCTTTGTTTCGGCTAATTTTTTTTAGGGTATATAGAGTGTGTCTCGTATACCCAACTCATAGAGAACCTGAACGTATTCTCGATCCGGTATCTATTGGAGTG